>JAGNWC010000161.1 GCA_017986195.1 Hydromonas sp. | reverse complement strand
ATGGTTATTTGTTCGATGGTTTTCCACGCACGATTCCACAAGCGGACGCACTCAAAGATGCGCAAGTCGCGGTGGATTTTGTGCTGGAAATTGATGTGCCTGCCGAAGAAATCATCAAACGCATCAGTGGTCGCCGCGTGCACGAGGCTTCGGGTCGCGTGTACCACGTTGAGTACCATCCACCTAAAGTTGAAGGCAAGGACGATGAAACGGGCGATGCTTTGATTCAACGCGATGATGACAAAGAAGAAACCGTGCGCAAACGTTTGGACGTGTATCAAGCGCAAACCCGTCCATTGGTTGATTATTACAGCAATTGGGCGAACAGCGGTGACGCTGCTGCACCGAAATACCGTAAAATTTCAGGTGTGGGTGCGCTGGAAGACATCCGCGCGCGGATTTTGGATGTGTTGAAATAGTCCTCAATTGTTGGGGTTCGCAAACATTGCGCACCGCCAACCTACCCCAGTTTAGGCTGGGGTATTTTTTTGTACGATAACGCCCTCGCGCATCGTAGTGATCCATCTCAAATATATGAACACAGACACCCAAAACCCAGAAGAATCCAACCTTGAGCAAAATCCGCACGGACACATCAAGAGTTTCGTGCGTCGGTTGGGTCGATTTACCGACGCGCAAAGAAGTGCGTATGAAACCCTATTGCCGCAATTTGGCGTGGCGTATGAAAAGCAATTGAAAACTGCCGCCGACTGGGCGAGTATTTTTGGTAACGAGAACCCCATCGTTTTAGAAATCGGTTGCGGCATGGGCGAGACCACAGCGAAAATCGCCGCGCAAAATCCGCACATCAACTACATTGGTGCGGAAGTGTTTACCTCTGGCGTGGGCGCGTTGCTCAAACGCATCACCGAGTACGGCTTGACTAATCTGCGCGTGATGCAACACGATGCAGTCGAAATCATCCGCGACATGATAGCGCATGGCACATTGGACGGTATTCACATCTATTTTCCTGACCCGTGGCACAAAGCGCGTCATCACAAACGTCGCTTGATACAACCGCCATTCGTGCATGAATTGGCACTGCGTTTGAAACCGAATGCCTACATTCACTGCGCCACCGATTGGGAGAATTACGCTGAGCAAATGCTCGAAGTGTTGTCCGCGGAAGAATTGTTGCACAACACCAGCCCGACCCAAACCTATATTCCACGACCTGAAACCCGTCCACTGACCAAATACGAAAACCGCGGCAATCGTTTGGGTCATGGGGTTTGGGATTTGATGTTTACTCGAAAATAATCGGTTGCTGGATTGCACTTGGGCGCAACTCATTTTTTATTGTGGTCTCATCCCACAAACCGACAGACATTTGCCCGTCAATTCGCTACAATAACAATACTATGTGGTATTTAAACTTGCTCAAAGACAGGAAAGACATGCACGCGCCCACTCGATTAGAAAAAACATTGGCTCACAACCGCACAACTCAACGTAAAAACTTAGTGACCTTCATCACCGCAGGCGACCCTGATTTGGCGACGAGCGAAGCCTTGATGCACACCTTGGTAGCCAGTGGGGTGGATGTGATTGAACTGGGCGTGCCGTTTTCTGACCCGATGGCCGATGGTCCTGTGATTCAGCGCGCGAGTGAGCGCGCCGTGGCGCAGGGTGTTGGGGTACGCGATGTGTTGACCTTGGTACAAAAATTCCGTATGCGCAACATCGACACGCCCGTGGTACTGATGGGCTATGCCAATCCGATTGAACACATGGGGCAGGATGCCTTTATCCAAGAAGCAGTGGCAGCAGGGGTGGATGGCGTGCTGGTGGTGGATTATCCACCTGATGAGTCCATTGAATTTGCGCAAAAATCCCGTGCGGCAGGATTGAATGTGATTTATTTGGTCGCACCCACGACGACCGCAGCGCGTATGCAAGCCACGGCGAAGGTCGCCAGCGGCTTTATTTACTACGTTTCGCTCAAAGGTGTGACAGGCGCGGGCACACTGGATGTCAGCGATGTGACCCAAAAAGTTGGCGTGTTGCGCCAGTACACCGATTTACCGATACACGTCGGTTTCGGGATTTCTGATGCAGCGAGCGCGCAAGCCGTGGCAAAAACCGCCGATGGCGTGGTCATCGGCAGCAAATTGATTACGATGATTGAATCGGCGGTGGCGAACGGTCGCGATCCCAACCTCGCTTTAAGCGCATGGTTAAGTGATGTTCGCGCGGCTTTGGATGATGTGTCAGCGGGTTAATAAGCACAGGTTTTTGCGAACGGTAGTGCGGTTAAAATCAATGGTTTTATACGTGCAAAGTCATTATAATGACGCACCCAAATACGATGGAGCAAGATGATGAGTTGGTTAGATAAAATTTTACCCCCACGGATGCAATCCACCGAAATTAAAAAATCAGACGTGCCTGATGGTCTGTGGATGAAATGTCCCTCGTGCGATGAAGTTTTATACAAATCTGATTTGGAAGCCAATCAGTACGTTTGTCCCAAATGTGACCACCACCTGCGCGTCAAAGCGCGCGCGCGGATTGAGCAACT
>JAGNWC010000054.1 GCA_017986195.1 Hydromonas sp. | reverse complement strand
CCGTCATTGTGAGCGGATTCCGCGAGGTAATCCATCGACATCAAGTTGTTTGAGGCGGTATGGATTGTCCCACGGATGAAGCGTCGTTCGCAATGACCACGGATACACTAAAATGAACTCAGAAACACCCACAGACGCTGCACCCACTGCCCAAAATACCTACCAAGAAGTCTCATTCATTCGTTCAGCCGGCGTTCCTGCGCTGGTGCTGAGCGTATTGGTTGCGGGCTTGTCATATTTTTTGCCTGTATGGGTTGGTTTGAGTCTTGTAATTGCATTTTTGTTGTGGCAATTGTCTGCGCATTATCGCGAGCTAAAATTGTTTGCTCTGTGGCTTTCGCACCCAACCAGTAAAAATGTACCTTCTGGACACGGGGTGTGGACAGATATTTTTGCCAAACTCTACGCCTTGCGTCGTTCCGATGAAAAAAACGAAGCACAGTTGGCAGAATGGTTGGAGCGTTTTCAAAACACCATGCGTCATTTGCCTGATGGCGTGGTGATTATGGACAAATCCACGCAAATTGAATGGGCGAATCCTGTCGCAGAGCAGCATTTTTCACTGAATTTACAGCGCGATTTGGGCACACGCTTGATGAATATTGTGCGTGAACCGTTGCTCGCACAGTGTGTGCAGCAGCGTCAATACGATGCACCATTTAAAATGCTGTTGGACAATAAACACCTTGAGGTGCTGCTGATTGACTTTGAGGATGAGCGTATGATTTTAGTCAGTCGCGACATCACCGAAACCGAGCGAGTGGATGCGATGCGCAGGGATTTCATTGCCAATGCCTCGCACGAATTGCGCACACCTTTGACCGTCATCAGTGGATTTTTGGAGCATGCACAGGACGAGCCGAATATGCCGATGGATGAGCGCGTCAAGCAAATTGATTTGATGCGCCATCAAGCCGAGCGCATGACGGTGTTGATTCAAGACATGCTGATGCTGTCTCGATTAGAGTCAGATGTGCATGTGGACGCACAAAATATCGTTATGCCCGCACTGCTCAACCAACAAATTCAAAGTGCGCAGGCTTTGTCGGCAGGGCGGCATCAGATACATGCAGAGATTGCCCCGATTAACATCAAAGGCAGCGAACAAGAAATTGCCAGTGTGGTCGGCAATCTGCTCTCCAACGCTGTGCGCTATACACTCGAGGGCGGCGATATTTATCTGACATGGCAGTTAAATGCCGAGAAACAGCCCACACTCACAGTGCGTGACACGGGTTTGGGCATTGCCTCCGAGCACATTCCACGCCTGACGGAGCGTTTTTATCGGGTCAATACGGCACAATCACGCGCCACCAAAGGCACAGGTTTGGGATTGGCGATTGTCAAACACGTATTGATTCGTCATCACGCCACCTTAAAAATAGAGTCGAAACTCGCGCCATCATCTGAGCAGGGCACGACATTTGTAGTGACTTTTCCTGTCCAGTAGGCTTGATGCAGTCATTGAAGTATCAGGTTTTTAGCGATGTTTGGTGTGCTTTTGCGCATACCAATATGTTAATATACGCCAATATTCACCCTGACTTGATACCACCGTGCGTCATCCCCCTATGCCCCCCTATCACAAGAAAATCATTTTCGCTTCCTCGCTTGGAACGGCGTTTGAGTGGTATGACTTTTATTTGTACGGTACTTTGGCATCGATTTTGGGGCGACATTTTTTATCAGGCTATAACCCGACCGCAGACTTTATCGTGACTTTGATGTTGTTTGCTGCAGGCTTTGTAGTACGCCCATTCGGAGCGTTATTTTTCGGTCGATTGGGCGATATGGTGGGGCGAAAACACACGTTTTTGGTCACCATTTTGATTATGGGGTTGTCCACCTTTATCATCGGCTTATTGCCGACTTACGAGTCCATCGGTGCGGCGGCACCGATTATTCTAATAGCGTTGCGGATGTTGCAAGGCTTGGCTTTGGGCGGTGAGTATGGTGGCGCGGCAACGTATGTCGCCGAGCACGCACCCGCAGGGCAACTTGGACGTTACACTGGCTGGGTACAGGTGACGGCGAGTCTGGGTTTGTTTTTATCACTCATCGTGACTGCGGGCGTACGTTGGTTGATTGGTGAGGATGCTTTTGCTGCTTGGGGTTGGCGCATTCCATTTTTAGCTTCGATGCTGTTGCTCGGGTTTTCGATTTGGTTGCGCATGCAGTTGGATGAGTCCCCGCTGTTTGTGCAACTCAAAGCCGATGGTTTGGTGACTGAGCAACCACTGCGAGATTCTTTTGCGCGTTGGTCAAATTTGCGTAAAGTCTTGGCGATGATGTTTGGACTGTGCGCAGGGCAAGGGGTGATTTGGTACACCAGTCATTTTTATGCGTTGTTTTTTTTGACCCAAAGTTTAAAGTTGCCTTTTCAGCAGGCGCAGTTCTTGATGATACTCGCGTTGATTTTGGCCATGCCTGCATTCATCTTTTTCGCATCTTTGTCGGATAGAGTCGGACGCAGACCGATTATGATTGCAGGTTGTATTTTGTCGGCTATCCTGTTCATTCCTTTGTTCAAAGGCTTGGGTGACAGTGTCAACCCCGCGTTGCAATCGGCACAAGAACGCGCACCTGTGGTGGTTTTAGCGGATACTGCGCGTTGCTCATTCCAGTTCAATTTACTCAACACCAGTGGTCGAAATGTGTTTTCCTGCGATATTGCCAAGGCTTTTTTATCGCAATCAGGTGTGGCGTATCGTACTGAAACGGCTCCAGCAGGCATGGTGGCGCAAATTCACATAGGCAATGAGGTGGTTGAGGCGTATGAAGGCGGCCAATTGGACGCACGGCAAAATAGTGTGCTGTTTAAACGCAATGTCTCGGCAGCTCTTGAACGCGCTGGCTATCCTTTAAAAGCCGATGTAGGGCAGGTCAATCAACCCATGGTGGTGTTTTTGTTGTGGGTGCTGTTGGTGTTGGCGGCGATGGTCTATGGTCCCATGGTGGCGTTGTTGGTGGAGATTTTTCCCACACGGATTCGGTACACCTCAATGTCCTTGCCTTACCATATTGGCAATGGCTGGTTCGGTGGTATTTTACCCACGCTGGCGTTTGCGATGGTGGCAGCGACGGGTGATGTGTATTTTGGTTTGTGGTATCCGATTGGTGTGGCGTTTTTGGCTGCTGTGGTGGCGTTGTTGGTGTATTTACCCAAACTTAAAGAGGGTAAATAATTTTAGTGGTTTAATGATTTTGATTAAGGTTGATAATGGATTTTATTTTGATGCTCAAAGCGGCTATTTTAGGTGTTGTTGAGGGTTTGACTGAATTTCTGCCAATTTCGAGCACGGGGCATTTGATTATCACGCGCTCCATATTGAATTTAGAAGGTGCGTTTTGGCAGTCTTTTGACATGGCGATTCAGGTCGGAGCTATCATTGCTGTGGTATGGGAGTTTCGCGAGCGCATTGCGCAGATTGTTTCGGGTTTGTTTTCAATGGAGCGAGCCGCATGGCGTTTTGTTATCAATGTGCTGATTGCCTGTGTGCCTGCGGTGGCCTTTGCTCTGCTGTTTGAAAAGCAAATCAAAGGCTTATTGTTCAATGCGGTGTCGGTTGCCATTGCCTTGGTTGTCGGTGGATTGATTATTTTGTGGGCAGAGCGTCGTCAAGAGCGAAAGGAACCGCGTGTGCATTCATTGGCTGATTTGACCTATTTGGACGCTTTAAAAGTGGGTGTGGCGCAAATTGCAGCGATTGTTCCAGGCACTTCGCGTTCGGGTTCTACCATTATTGGCGGTATGTTGTTTGGTTTGAGTCGTAAAGCGGCGACGGAATTTTCGTTTTTCTTGGCGATTCCCATTTTGTTTGGGGCATCGGTATTTGAGTTAAATGATTTACGTGGGCAAATGAATCTACAAAATATTACCTTGTTTGTCATCGGTTTTGTTTTTTCGTTTATCAGTGCATTTATTTGCGTGCGCTGGTTGTTGCGCTTTGTCAGTCACAATAACTTTAAAGGCTTTGCTTGGTATCGAATTGCGTTTGGTTTGTTTATTTTACTGAGCTGGTCTATGGGTTGGCTCAATTGGAGTCATGCTTAATCAGATTTTGAGATTGATTGAGAATAAAAAAGCCATCGGCATTGCCGATGGCTTTTTATTGGTCGGTTGCTACTGAATCATTTAATGACCAGATGCACCCGATGCACCAATACCTGTTTCAGAACGTACTTTCTGAGCAGGGTAACCAGCACGGTCGATCGCAGCACGCGCACTCTTGTCTGTGATGGAAAAGAGCCAAATTGCGACGAAAGCCAATGTCATTGAGAACAATGCAGGTGAGGTGTATGGGAAGATTGCTGTGCTGTTGTGGAAAACATCCACCCAAACGGATTTAGATAACACGGTCAACAACACTGCAGTAATCAAGCCAATATAGCCACCGAGGGTTGCGCCGCGAGTGGTACAGTCTTTCCACAATACAGACATGAACAACACTGGGAAGTTCGCAGATGCCGCAATGGCAAACGCCAATGACACCATAAACGCGATGTTTTGCTTTTCAAAGGCAATCCCCAAGACGACCGCAACAACCCCGAGAACCAGTGTGGTGATTCGTGAGATTTTCAATTCGGTTGCGCTGTCTGCTTTACCTTTTTTGATGACCGATGCGTACAGGTCATGTGACACAGCGGATGCGCCTGATAGCGTTAAACCTGCCACGACTGCCAAAATGGTTGCGAATGCCACAGCAGAGATGAAGCCTAAGAACACATTGCCACCCACCGCACTTGCCAGGTGAATCGCAGCCATGTTACCACCGCCTTTGAGCGCACCTTTGGCATCCAAAAATTGTGGGTCAGTTAATACGAATGTAATCGCACCGAAACCAATCAAGAAAGTCAAGATGTAGAAGTAGCCAATCCAAGTGGTTGCCCAGAATACCGATTTACGTGCTTCTTTGGCATTGGGTACAGTGAAGAAACGCATCATAATGTGTGGCAAACCCGCAGTACCAAACATCAAAGCCATACCGAATGAAATCGCAGAGATGGGATCTTTTACGAAACCACCAGGACCCATGATAGAGAAGCCAGCGGTAGTTGCATCCGCGGATAATTTAGGGTCTTTTGTTGCCAAGTCGGTTTTGATGCGAATTGCCTCAGTGAACATAGCTTCAGGTGAGAAGCCAAATCTGTACAAGACCATGAAGCCCATAAATGATGCACCTGCAAGCAACAAGCAGGCTTTAATGATTTGCACCCAAGTGGTTGCTGACATACCACCGAACAACACGTACACCATCATCAATGCGCCAACAATCACGACGGCGTAGATGTATTCCATACCGAACAGCAGTTTAATCAATTGACCTGCACCGACCATTTGCGCAATCAGATAAAACGCCACCACGACCAAAGTCGAAATTGCAGCGAATGTACGCACAGGTTTTTGTTCGTAGCGATAAGATGCCACGTCAGCAAAGGTAAATTGACCCAAGTTACGCAAACGTTCAGCCATGAGGAATGTAATGACGGGCCAGCCGACCAAAAAGCCGATGGAGTAAATCAAGCCATCATAGCCGTTTGCCATCACCGCAGCAGAAATACCGAGGAATGACGCTGCTGACATATAGTCCCCCGCAATCGCCAAGCCATTTTGGAAGCCCGTGATACCGCCGCCGCCCGTGTAGAAGTCCGCCGCCGATTTGGTGCGACCTGCCGCCCATTTGGTAATGAACATGGTCAGAATTACAAAGCCGACAAACATACCAATGGCAACCCAGTTGGTTGCTTGTTTTTCTGCTTGACCCAAGTCAGCACCGGCCGCCAAAGCAGCTGTACCCATCGATGCTAAGATTAAACCCAAAAGCAATTGATTGGTTTTTTTCATTGTTGTACCTCTTTGCGTAGTTTTTCGGTCATATCATCAAACTCACCATTGGCACGGCGCACATAGATGCCTGTAATGATAATGGTGAAGACCAATACGAATAAACCAATCGGTATTGCCCAAGTGTACACGCTGTCTGGACTAATGCGACTGCCCATAAATGGTTTTGCATACGCCACCAATAAAGTAAAACCGTAATATACAATCATCATTAAAGCGGTTAACCACCAACCGTACGCCGAACGTGTTTTGACTAATTTCTGATACGTCGGCGAAGCAGATACTTGCGCGACTAAGTCGTCTCTCATTTGATACTCCTTTTTTTATTGTTTGCAAATATGGCTAATCAAGCAAGTCATATTCGCAAGCACATGTTTGGTTTCATTATCGTGATTAAACACTGCGCATTTTGGAATTTTTCAAGACACGTCATTGTTTAACCTTATTCAAGCATACTGACATACACTTACAATCGACTTACTTTTTGGATGGCTGAATGATTATATTGTAGAAAATGTGATGGATGGTTTTGTGGGTTGATTCAATTAACAGAATATGCTGCCTACCAATGATTGAAAGGCGGTTTGGTGATTGCACTATTGGTCTAAAAACCGATTATTAGTATGATGTTGCGGTAGTTGTGCGCCACATTGCATGCAATACCGAGCATCGGGCAGATGCCCTTCTGTGTGACAATCGTGACATGTTCGTGTGTTTGAGGGAATCCCCCCATTTCTGAGATGCCCCAATTCAGCAGTCACGATACCTGTCGGAACAGCTAAAGTGCCCCAGCCCATAAGCATCATAATGGAGGCAATAAAACGCCCAACCCCCGTTTGTGGTGAAATATCACCATAGCCGACCGTAGTCATGGTGGTGATTGCCCAGTATATTGAAGTTGGTATGTTGCTAAAGCCATTTTCTTTGCCTTCAACGACAAACATGATGGTACCCATGATAACCGTGACAATTAGCACAAACGATATGAAGATAATTACTTTACGCGCGCTGGCTCTAATGGCTAAAACCAAGGAGTAGTATTCGCGTGAGTACGCACTCAAACCCAATATGCGAAATATTCTCAGTAGTCTTAATAAGCGAACATCAATCAATGCGTGTAGTTCAGGGAAAAACAGTGCTAAATAGGTTGGGAGAATAGACAGTAAGTCAACAATGCCAAAAAAACTGGTGGCATAACGCCATGGGCGATTCACACTGAGTAAGCGAATAATGTATTCGGTCGTGAAAAGCAGGGTAAATCCCCATTCCAATGCTTTGAATGTTGTGCCGTATTTAAGATGCAGATGTTCGACACTGTCGGCAAACACCACAGCAACGCTGAGTAAGATGGCAAACAATAACCACAAATCAAAGCGTTTACCCGCAGGTGTGTCTGCCTCAAAAATAATGGTGTAGGCTTTTAATCGCCAACCATTCAATGGTTGGCCGATGTGTTTTCGCTGTTGATCTGGGTCTATGGTTGGGTTCATGTATGAAAACCAAATTGCGTTGTTGTGCGATGTGTTTCCTTCATTATCTCTAGCTCGACAGCGCACAGAATAAATTTATTCGTTCTAAAAGAATAAGACGGTTAATAAAATAAATATTGGGATTAAGATGGCGCAAGACCAAGCAATATAACCAAAAAATGAAGGCATTTTAACACCTGAGTGCTCTGCTATAGATTTGACCATAAAATTCGGCGCGTTGCCGATGTAACTGAGAGCCCCCATAAAGACTGCACCAGCGGAAATTGCAGCCAAGGTTGAAGCGAGTTCCCCAGTGAGTTGTAGTACATCACCACCAGCTAAATTGAAAAAAACCAAGTACGTTGGGGCAT
>JAGNWC010000053.1 GCA_017986195.1 Hydromonas sp. | reverse complement strand
CTCGCATCCAATAAACCGC
Source organism: Hydromonas sp. (assembly GCA_017986195.1). Taxonomy (GTDB): domain Bacteria; phylum Pseudomonadota; class Gammaproteobacteria; order Burkholderiales; family Burkholderiaceae; genus CTSOIL-112. Next base: position 7,734 of record JAGNWC010000053.1, on the reverse strand, counting down.
AACGATTTTTAAGCGCAACCCAACACAACTCCATCAAACTGAGTGGTTGATTCAAAAAAGGTCGCCAATCCATCGGACGTATCATGATGTCTTGAGCACGTTGAAAATCTTGCCAAAACTGTTTTGAAAACAATTTTTTAGGTGCGACAAACAACACCATTGCCAAACCAATCATTTGCGGCACGTTTGATGAGAATACCGCCACATCATCACTCGCTACCCATAACGCTTGCGTCAGTTGTACTGGATTTTGCGTCAATAGATGCAAACCACTGGTTGCACGCGGATTGCACTCCAGAACATGACATCGACCTGAAGCATCTTGAATAAAATCAAATCCAACTTGCCCTGTGTACTGTGTCGCCCGTCCAAACGCTCGCACAAAATGTTCGATGGCTGGAATTGCAACGGGTTCTAAATAAATCCCCGCCCCTTGACCCACGCGATAGCGCGGTTGGTAACACGCATGTGCCGTCACCTTTCCATTGATCAAGATACTGTATGTGCAGAACTCTTGCCCTTTAACATAACGTTGTGCTACCCATGGGCAGGTTTCAGAGGGTTCGACTTGGTGCAAATCGGTATGGGCAGGTCGTATCAAAGTTTTAACAGCAAAGCGCGAATACGCGGGTTTAAACACCCAATTCTGCGAATTCGCCACAAATCTGCCCAGATCGGATTTGCTTTGCAATAAATGCGTCTCTGGTGCACGCACTTCAAAGTCTTGAGTCAACTCGGCAAATTGCCCCTTATGGTGCAAACGTTGCATGTGTTCAAACCCCATAACGGGTACACGGCAATGCAAACTTAACTGGGGCAAACAATGCGATACATAAAACACCTCCTCGCATGTGGGCAATAACATATCAATCGACTGTTCACGAATTATCTGTATCAGCGTATGAAGCCAAGCGCGGGTGTCGGTTGCGGCACAAGGCAGTTTGAAAAAATGATTTATCGAGCGTGAAAAACGAGCCAGCGGCACAGACAAAGAATCTGCAACACAAACATATGCCCCTACAGATTGAAATGCGCGCGCCCATTCGAGAGACACAGGTGCCCTCGCCCCCAAAATCAATACGCGCATATTCTGTTTATTCATTTGGCACTTGCCCCATCTCTTGCAAAAATTGCTTTTGCAAATGCAACAACGTGCTGTAATCAATTTGTCGATAAGGCACATCAAAATCATGTGCAATCTTCGCAAGTATGTGCGCCAACGCAGGGTAATGCCGATGACTCACGCGGGGAAATAAATGGTGGGTGACATGCAAATTCAAGCCACCCGTCCAATAACCCAACCAGTGCCATTTGGGCATCCAATCAACCGCTGTTCGCAATGTATGCATACGCCAAGAATGCGGCATCACACCGCTTGGATTGGGTTGAAAAAATTCAACCTGCGCCCAATGTGTACCGAGAATCAGTGCCACCACGAAAAATGAAGCCATCATTTGTGATGCAACATACGCGCCGACAACCATCCACACTGATACGCCATGAGCTGACAACAGCTGTATCGGTATCCACACAATCAGTATCAAATGCGCTAATTTAGAGCTCACAAACAAAGCCCATCCCGCGAAACCTCTGAGCACGTTTTCGTTTTTTAAAGCGGTTTTGCCCAAGCGATCAGACCAGTCAAAAATCCAATTGATATACAGCATCGATAATGCGGCAATCAAAGGCCAGTACAAATACTGATAACGAAAATGAGGCGCGTAGCGTTGAAACGGCGTTTGGCGTAAGAACGGATTCGGCTCAATATCCAAATCCAAACCTTCGACATTCGGATATGTGTGGTGGTATCGCACATGGCGCACCGTCCAATAATCTGGATCTATCCCCAAAGGTAAACTGACCACACGATTGATGAGCCGATTCCAAAATATCGAACGCACCAAAGTACGGTGCGCAGCATCGTGCAGCACATTCACCGCAAGCAACATGGTTGCCAGCATCAACACACCATAAGCCAACCACAACTGCAGCACATCCTGTGAGAACAACAAAGCCATATAGGCCAACACCGCACAGACAAACAAACCCAGACCTTTGAGTAGCAGCCATTTATCCGCGTGCCGATAATCGCTATGCACAGCAAAATACGCTTGAGATTTTTGTTTCAACTCAGTCACAAATGGCTCCTCAGGCATGTTTGTGTAACACAAATCAGAGGCTCGCATCAAACCCTCCTTTCCACACAACCTGTGTCCATAACAGCCATAGACATTCCAACCCATGCGCCAACAACAGTAAGCACACAAGCAATACCAGACTAAAATAACGCCCTTGTGCAAAACCATCCCCACCAATCACGCCCATTAAAAAAACCACCAGTGCCATCATAATCAATAGCCACAACCACATCCCCCAAACTCGCCCATCGCTCGCTGCACCGACTGCGACAGTGCCTATGGCAATCAGACCAACCAACGCCCATCGCGTCCAACCGAGAGCCTTATGCATTGAGTCAGCCGACCAAATAGGTTCTATCCAAACATAAAACACAACCACCAAAAACAATACGAAACCCGCCCGTGCAATCAAGTGGGCAGGAAATGTGTTTTGAATGCGGCGCATATCGGCAAAACGTGTGATACCTAATAATTTAAGAAAGGGAAGGTTGTTAACCCAAAACGGATTGTTCGATGGCGTGGGATGCGCAACGCCATAACGTATGGGTTCATTAGGTAGTTCATACTGATGTGTTCCAAACAAAAAGTCCCAGAACTGAAACGTCCCACCAAAATTTTTATCCACATAGATGGGATTCATGCCATGGTGCACACGGTGATAAGCGGGCGTTACCATCAAACATTCTAAAAAACCTGAACGTTTGATCCATCCATTGTGATTATAAAATTGAACCGTGTAGTGTATCGATGAAACCACCACAAAAATCTCTACAGGCAAACCCAACACCGCCAAACCCACAATGAATGGAAAATTGCTCAAAGACGAGTACCAAGAGTTGCGAATACCCAGAGATAAATTAAACTGCTCGCCTTCATGATGTATGCCGTGGATACACCATAAAATAGGAATGTGATGATGCAAACGATGCATCCAATAAAAACAAAAATCCCAAACAACAAAGCCAAACGACCACTGCACAACCAACGGTAAATGAGTTACCCAATGCACACTCGCATGCTGCAACACCCACATATAGCCAATCAATTCAAACCCGCGACAAACCCACAAAATCACATGCCCAGAATTTAAATTAAATACCGTATCATGCCATTCAATATCGATTCCGCGCCAACGCTGCAATGCAAATAACTCCACATAACACGCCAGCAACATGAGCAGTAAAGGGATTGCCAAATTACCCGTCGTTATCATGATTGATTCGCTCTCTGAGTTTGCCAGTCGGATATACGTTTGAGCCAAACAGCACCCAAAAGGGGGGTATTTAATTTTCTGGCTAACCACCACATCAACATCGCAACTGCTGATCCTGCCAATACATCGACACCAAGATGTCGACGCACGGCAACAATTGAATACAAAATCAATACAGCCCAAAATACAATAAAAAAGCAACGCAACTGATGGCGCACATCCCACATTGCAATTAAAACCAAGCAGGTCAAAGCCGCATGCAGTGACGGCACACAATTGTAATCGGTATCAATTTGAGCGGTCAACAACCATAAATAACCCGCCCAAGACGCCGCATCCACTGTGGGGTAAACCAGCGTTGTTGGAAATAAAACAAACACCATACCGCAAAACACCGCCGAGAGTTGCAGCGCACTGGCCATCTGCGCGATGCGTTGCAAGGGTGCGCCAAAAAATCCAAGCAGCACGAACACAAAAAAAGATTCATACCACACTATCATTGATGGAATAAATGGAATCAAACGACGCTCGATCAACGTTTCATGCAAAACCAAAATGCTGTCGGCAGAGTGGGGAATCAACGAGGTACTCAAATAAATCAAACCCACCACACCCCAGCCCAATGCAACGTACGCCAAGCGCGTTGCCCATTGATCTAAATACAACATTTTTTATCCCTAAACTTGCAACACATCATGGTAAACCCCATCAACATAAAACCAACGCCCGTTCTCGCGCACGAATCGACTGACTTCGTGCAGTCGTTCAACCCGTTGACCGCCGATTTTGTATTTGGCGATAAACTCAACAAACGCTTCATCATCTTGCGCGCCCTGCCATGTTTTTTTGATGGTTAAACCCAACCATTTGGTGGTTGGATGATCGTCATCTTGCGCACCTAAATCATTCGGACAAGTGCTGGCGTGCCAAGTCGCGCGCAGGTAAGCAAAATCACTCATCACATACGCACTGTAACGCGAGCGCATCAACGCCTGCGCGGTCGGCGCGGATTGCGCACCCGAATGAAATACACCGCAGCACTGCGCATAGGTTTGCGTTGTACCGCAGGGGCATGGGGTTGTAGCGGATAAATGATTTTTAGTGCTCATAGAATAATGACGAATGATTTTGAATTTGTAAAAAGTGGCTTCTCGTAGGGTGGGGCAAAAGCACTGCTTTGGGTAGCCCACCATTGACCCATTTTTCGCGTTGGATGCGGTATTGAATCTCGGTGGGCAATGCCCACCCTACCCCAAATTTACATCATGCCCCGTCATTGCGAGCGACGGTTTACCAACGAAGCAATCCATACCGCCTCACCACAGAAAACTTCAGGTGGATTGCCGCGCCTCGATAAAATCACTCGAGGCTCGCAATGACGATTCGCCAATACACTGCACTTTAACCCACCCCGTCATTGCGAGCGACGGTTTACCAGCGAAGCAATCCATACCGCGTCACCACAACAAACTTCAGATGGATTGCCGCGCCTCGATAAAATCATTCGAGGCTCGCAATGACGATTCGCCAATACACTGCGCTTTAACCCACGCCCGTCATTGCGAGCGACGGTTTACCAGCGAAGCAATCCATACCGCGTCACCACAGAAAACTTCAGGTGGATTGCCGCGCCTCGATAAAATCATTCGAGGCTCGCAATGACGATTCGCCAATACACTGCGCTTTAACCCACGCCCGTTATTGCAAGCGACGGTTTACCAGCGAAGCAATCCATACCGCCTCACCACAGAAAACTTCAGGTGGATTGCCACGCCTCGATAAAATCATTCGAGGCTCGCAATGACGACAACGCAATTTACCCCATCGTCGGTATCACCACCCGCTTCAAGCCATGCGCTTTAAATTTTGCATCAATTACTTTACCCTTGCGCGCACGCGCAGCGACAAAGGTTTGCAAACTGCTACCCGATAGACGCAATTCCTGTGGTTTACCTGTGCGATTGGCGTGCAGCACCATCAATGCCACGCCGTCATTTGGCAACACATCAATCAATTCAACGGGGGGTTCAATGTCCATCAGAATGACCCCCTTACCGCCGCTGTTGAGTTCTTTGAGTTCGACCAAGTTAAAGTTCAACAATCGTCCATCGTTTGCCAAACAGGCCAAATACATATCAAAGGCATCCATTGGCACGAGTCTGAGCACCCTGTCGCCCTCACTCAAATTGACAAAGGCTTTGCCCGCACGCACGCGCGACGTCAAATCACCCGCATTGCAGGCAAAGCCCATGCCTTGCGCGGTGGCAATCGCCAAGCGGGTGTTTTCATCGCCTGCGAAGTATTGCGATAAGATGGCACCATCTTGCACATCGACCAAGGTCGCCAGTGGCACGCCATCACCACGCCCACCCGGTAAAGCCGATACGGGCACGGAATACGCGCGGCCTTTGCTGTCAATAGCGTACAGGTTGTGAACTGAGCGGCAGGCATACACATCATGCAACGCATCGCCTTGTTTGAAGGTGAGCGTATCGACTTCAATTTGATGCCCTGTGCGTGCGCGCACCCAGCCATTTTTGGAGACAATAACAGTCATCGGCTCATCCACCACTGCGACGCTGACGCTGGCTTTTTGTGCTTCTTCGAGCAAGGTGCGGCGTTCGTCACCGAATTTTTTTGCGTCTGCTTCGATTTCTTTGATGAGTTGACGTTTGAGGATGGTCTCGTCATTGAGCATTTCCTGCAAACCCATGAGTTCATCGCGCAGGTTCATCAATTCTTGCTCGATTTTAATCGCCTCCAACCGCGCCAACTGACGCAAGCGAATTTCTAAAATATCCTCGGCTTGACGCTCAGACAGGTTAAATTGTGCCATCAGTGCGGGTTTTGGCTCGTCCGACTCGCGGATGATGTGAATCACTTCATCAATATTGAGTAAAACAATTTCGCGTCCTTCAAGGATGTGGATGCGGTCGGCGACTTTTTGTGCTTTGTACTGAGTGCGCCGCGTCACGGTGTCTTGGCGGTAGGAAATCCATTCGGTCAAAACCTCACGCACGGTTTTTTGACACGGTCGCCCATCACGCCCAACCATGACCAAATTCAGGGACACCGAGCCTTCCAAACTGGTGTTCGAGAGTAAAAAGTTGCTGAACTCTTCGACTGAAATATTCTTTGATTTCGGTTCAAATACGAGGCGCACGGGCGCGCTTTTACCCGATTCATCGCGCACGGTATCAAGCATTGAGAGGATTAGGGCTTTGTTGTTCTGTTGCTCGGGCAAGAGGGCTTTTTTACCTGCTTTAACTTTGGGGTTAGAAAGTTCTTCAATCTCTTCCAAGACCTTTTGGCTCGATGCGTTCGGCGGCAATTCGTACACCACCAATTGCCATTGACCGCGCGCGAGTTCCTCAATTTGCCAGCGTGCGCGTACCTTAATCGAGCCCTTGCCCGTTTGATACATTTGTGCGATTTCGGTCAAACTGTTGGTGATTTGTCCACCACCGGGGAAATCAGGTGCGGGCAGGATTTGCGCGAGTTCTTCATCAGGCAGTTTCGGGCGTTTAATCAGGGCAATCGCCGCGCTCGCGACCTCATTCAAATTGTGTGAGGGAATTTCAGTCGCCATCCCAACCGCAATCCCCGATGCGCCATTGAGCAAGACAAACGGCAAACGTGCGGGCAGCAATGCGGGTTCTTCCATCGAGCCGTCATAGTTGGGCACAAAGTCCGCTGTGCCCATGTCCAACTCATCGAGTAATAATGAGGCAATCGGTGTCAAGCGCGCTTCGGTATAACGCATCGCCGCCGCACCATCGCCATCGCGCGAGCCGAAGTTACCTTGCCCATCTATCAATGGATAACGCAGGGAAAAATCCTGCGCCAATCGCACCAAGGCTTCATATGCCGATGAGTCGCCATGCGGGTGAAATTTACCCAAAACATCACCGACCACGCGCGCGGATTTGACAGGTTTGGCGGTCGCCGACAAACCCATTTCGTGCATGGAGTACAAAATGCGCCGCTGTACGGGTTTTTGCCCATCGGCCACGTCGGGCAAGGCGCGCCCTTTGACCACCGAAACTGCGTAGTCTAAATACGCACGCTCGGCGTATTGCGCGAGTAAAACCTTGGTATCGTCGTTGTCTATGGTGAGTAAATCATCAGAAGGGTGCATACATGCCTTTGTTATTGTGTGGACGCAAAAAAAGCCTCATGGGCTGGTCATGAGGCGTATTTTAAAGCAATCGCGGCTTAATTGGTGATGAGCCTTGCCTTATTTGAACCAACTGTGGTTTTTACCCGCTGCATACTGCGTCGAGAGTTGTTGCCCGCGCCTTTTGCGCCTGCATTAGCTGCTTTGCCACTGGCATAAATCGGTACACCCGACGAATGCCCCGCAAAAACAGTGTAGTACTGCAT
>JAGNWC010000052.1 GCA_017986195.1 Hydromonas sp. | reverse complement strand
GAAGAGGGTATGACTCTGACCATTGAGCCTGGATTGTACATACGCCCAAGCGCGCAAGTGCCTGAAGCGTTTTGGAACCTCGGCATTCGCATTGAGGACGATGCGATTGTCACTGAGAACGGGTGCGAGTTGATGACGCGCGATGTGCCTGTGGATGCGAGTGAGATTGAATTGTTGATGAAACATGGGTAAAAATTGATGAATATTTTAAGAAAATATATAACGTACGCTGCGGTGCTGCTGAGTTTGACCGCTTGCGCGGTTGCGCCAGCATTACCGCCTGAGCAACGTCCGCTCAATTGGGCGCAGCCTGTCGGTAAAACGCAGTTGCACCAAGGGTTACCGAATTTATTTCAAGTCTCACCCGTGCTGTATCGCTCTGCACAACCAACTGCCGAGGGCTTGAATCTGCTCAATCAGAATTTAGCGGTGTCGTATGGTTTGCCCAAAGAGATTAAAACCGTGGTGAATTTGCGCAATAACGAGGGCGATGGTGCGCTGGTGATTCCCACGGGCGTGCGCTACGAGCAAATTCCGTTTGACACATGGCAGGTTAAGGAAACCGATGTCGTGCGCTTTTTAAAAATCGTGCGCAATCCCAACAATCAGCCTGTGCTGCTGCATTGCAAACACGGAGCCGATCGCACTGGCATGATGACCGCGATTTACCGTATCGTTGAACAAGGTTGGCGCAAACAAGATGCGATTGCCGAGATGGCGCAGGGCGGTTTTGGCTACCATCCGATTTGGTCCAACCTCATTCGCTATATTGAGCATATGGATGTGGCGGACATTCAACGCAAGGTCACACTGACGCAATAATTATTTTTCGACCAAAACCGTACGGGTTTTTGACAGCCGCTCGTGCAGGGCAATTTTGTTCGGGTGTATCAGTGCTGTGCCCAACAGAGCCAACCAGTTGACCAAAACCAAAGCCGTACTCAGCGTGAAAATACTGGCGACGCTCGGCATCTGTGCTTGGCTGTGGATTTGTGTCCACGCAATCAATAATGCGGGCAATACACCGAGATACGACAAAGTGTAGCGCAACCAAGCGCGCCCAGCCGTAATCAATTTGCCATCCATGCCCACAGTTTTGAGTTGCCAAGTGCGCTGTGCCAAGGTCTGACCTGAGCGTGTCCAGCAATACACGATGTACAGCCCCATTATTAAAAAAGCAATCAGCGAATGTGCCCAATTGGGCAGGCGAATACCGAGGATGCTCAGTATGGTTTGTACCGCCATCGCGGTGACAAACACAATGCCAAACAGAAGCGTCAATTCATACAGTGAAGCCCAAATGCGGCGTGCCAAGGTCGGCGGAGTCAGTGTGGGTGTGTGGGTCATAGCGCGGTAAACGTGGTCGTAATCAAAAACAAACACCGTTATCAAAGTGATAACGGTGCGCTATTTTAACTGTTTTCGATGCAAAAGTGCAGTGAGAGTGGGCTCAATACGGCTTACTGCCCCGTAAAACTTTTCCAAAGTTTGGCACGGGTTGATGGATCGGGTTGTCGGCTATTGCGCAGCCGTTCTTGCACCTGCGCCCGTTGTTGATCCGACAAAGCCGTCCATTCAGCCATACGCTCTTGTGCCGTTGCCAGTTGGTCGGCGGGCATTGCTTTGAGTTCAGGTACACGTTTGAGCCAACTTTGTTTTTGGGTGTCTGATAAGTTAGACCATGAAAGTCGCAGTGGACGCAAGGTGTTTTGACTGTCAGCTGACAAACTATCCCACGATTGCGCAAACGCGCTCGTTGAAAGCATTAAAGTACCAATCAGAAGGGCAGTGTGCACTGTGTTTCGGTGTTTCATACATAACCTCGCAAATAAACGCTTATTTTGATTGTGTTGAATGGTTGTGCTCAATACTTGCCCGATTAGACCGATCCATTTGATGATTTGCGTATTGGTTAAAATCATCATTCAAATACGCTTGTAAAGGGATTTTCTCATGTAAAAAAATATCCAGTTGTTCATCATTGGGGTTAAGATTGTCAGTGCTGTTGTTGGGCGCACTTGCGTACGCGATGTTGTCGATGGTGCTCAACTCAACAGTATGGGCTTTGGTTTGGATTGGTGCATGGGTAGCGGTGTTTGACACAAGGGCACGACTTGCTTGTATTTCAGGTATTGAAGCCATCACGCTGTGGGGGGTGGTTGCAAGATTGGTTTTATTAGACAACCTGTCCAAATCAGATTGAGTGGTGCCAAAAGTGAGTAAAAATGCGATGGCTACTGCGCCCGTAGCAATGCCACCACGTAACCAACCTGACAGATGATGAAACCATGAGCCAAAATTAAAGTTAGAAGCACTCGATTGCACTGTGTGCTTGGTTTTTTGGGTGGATGATGCCAAAGCATGCATGCGTGCGACGCGCAAACGTTCGCTCACGTCGTGAGAGATACTTTCCGCACCAAAGTCCAAAGCGGCGCGCGCGAGCAACACACTGTGCGCAATGCTTGCCGCGTCCAAGGTGGTTTGCTGAGTATGTTCACTGAGTGGGGTGTCGGTTTGATTTTTCATAAAGCACTTCCTGTAATGCCGATTTCGTTCAGCGCAATTGCCAATGCGTGGGTCGCGCGCGAGCAGTGGGTTTTGACACTGCCCTCCGAGCAACCCATGAGTTGCGCGGTTTCTGTCACTGAGAGGTCTTCCCAGTAACGCAACATAAACGCTTCTCGTTGACGTGCGGGCAGATTTTTTATCAATTCTTCAATTTTATTGAGAATGTGCTCGCGCATCACCACGTCTTCGGTCGAAAACGCGGTGTTGCCCACGGTTTTATTCATAATCGACTCAATCACGTCGATGGAATTGGACTCCTCATCGCCAACACTGGTGTCAAATTGTGAAAAATTTGGTGTCCAATAGTCGCGCACTTTGTTACGGCGAAAATGGTTGTGGATGGCATTTTGTAAAATTCGAGTGAACAACATTGGCCATTCGGCAGGCGGTTTGTCACGGTAAGATTGCACTAAATTGAGCATGGCGTCTTGGACAATGTCGAGCGCGTTTTCCTCGTTGCGCACCGCATACAGTGCGTGTTTATACGCACGCCGCTCAACGCTGGCGAGAAAGGCATCCATGGTTTGATGGACAATTGGCTCTGGTTTTTCGGTCGCGCTCATCACTCAGACACAATGGGTTGAAGTTCGGCGGCGTAGGCTTGTCCGCGCGCCGAGTAATGGTGTGCGTTATTGGGTAAGCGCGCGATTTCTTCCTCGGTTAATTCACGCAAAACCTTAGCGGGTGAGCCGACCAACAATACGCCGTCTGGAAATGTTTTGCCCTCAGTGACCAATGCGCCCGCACCAACAATGCTGTTCACACCAATGCGCGCATGGTTGAGCACAATCGCACCCATGCCAATCAAACTGTTGTCACCAATCGTGCAACCGTGCAGGGTCACACTGTGTCCAATGGTGACGTTCGCACCAATGTTCAACGGTGCACCGACATCGGTGTGCAAGACGCTGTTTTCTTGAATATTGCTGTTTTTGCCGACCGTAATCGGTTCGTTATCACCGCGTAGTACCGCGCCGAACCACACATTTGCACCCGCTTGGAGCACCACCTGACCAATCAGCACAGCCGTTGGCGCGACATAAGTGCGCGCAGCAAGGGTGGGCTTAAAATTTTTAAATTGATAAATCGGCATGATGCGTCGTCCAAATAAATTTTAGGTCTGTGCTTGGCGCGAGGCGCAAACAGTATAAAATGGCATTTTAGCTGAGTTGTTACGATTGCGCCCATGAATTCTGCCTTAAATTATCCCTTAGATTCTGCCACCGATTACCTGAACACAACCTTAAACGCGGGGATTTATTCGTTTGAAGATTGGTTGAATGCGACTGAACACGCACCAAAAATCGTGCCGAGTTTCGGTGATGAGTGCGAACTGCGCGCGTTGGCATTGCACGTATTGAAATTCAAAACCCCATTGGAAAAGCAGGTCGCTTTGCGCGCACTCTACAAAAGGGGACAAGCAGGGCAGTTGCGCTTGGATGCGCAGCGCGATTGGAGCAACAACGCAGACCTAAATCAACACTGCCCCGGTATTCCCTATAAACCTGAACTCATCCGCGCGACCGAAACCCCACGGCGCAGCATGAACACCACTGAAGGTTTGGCAATCACAATCCACGCATTGGCGCACATTGAGTTCAACGCAATTAACTTGGCATTGGATGCGATGGTGCGTTTTGCGGGTTTGAGCGCGGATTATTACTGGGATTGGTGGCGCGTGGCGGCGGAGGAGGCCTATCATTTCTCACTCATACAAGGCAGACTCAATCAACTCGGCGCGCAGTATGGCGATTATCCCGCGCACAGTGGTTTGTGGGATATGGCAGAACGCACAAAAGATTCATTCGTCGATCGCATGGCAATGGTACCACGCACCTTGGAAGCGCGCGGCTTGGACGCGTGTCCAGTTATGCAAGAAAAATTCCGCCAAGCAGGTGAAAGCCACACCGCACAAATTTTGGACATCATTTTGCGCGATGAAATCACCCATGTGGCTTTGGGACACCGTTGGTTCATTTATGCGTGTGCGCAAAATCAGCACGAACCGATGCGCGAGTATCGCCGTATTGCCGAGCACCATCGTGCCCCGCGAATGCGCCCACCGTTTAATATCCCTGCGCGCCGCGCGGCAGGTTTTTTTGAAGAAGAACTTGAAGTATGGCAGAACCAACAATGAACCACAGCGTACAGGTTGAGGCGTTGGATACCACCGCGCCGCTCAATCCCAATGCGTTGCGTGCCGGGCAAGGATCGAGTTTGGCACATCTGCGCACGGGTGCGATTGGCGTGTTTGATTCAGGTTTGGGCGGTTTGAGCGTGTGGCGACATCTGCACGCGCGCATGCCCAATGAGGATTTCATCTATGTGGCAGACAATGCCAATGTGCCGTATGGTGACAAATCCGAAGCATGGATACGCGAACGCATGGTGCTGATGACCGAGTGGTTTTTGGCGCAGGGCTGCAAAGCGATTGTTTGGGCGTGCAATACCGCGACGGCGGCGGGCGCGACTTATATTCGTGCGCGTTATCCCGATGTGTTTTTTGTCGGTTTAGAACCTGCCATCAAGCCTGCAGTGCAATTGACCCAAAACAAAAAAATTGCTATGCTCGCCACCCAGCGCACCGTGGACAGCGCGAAATACCAAGTCTTGATACAGCGCACCATCAATGAGCAGAATGGCGTGCAATTGCAATCGATTGCCTGCGTCGGCTGGGCACAAGCGATTGACACAGGGCAGGTGTCGGGGCAAACTTGGACAAAATTGTTGGCGCAATACTTAGAGCCCGTTCGTGCATTTGGCGCGGATGTGGTGGTGTTGGGTTGCACGCATTACCCATTTATTGCCGATGATATTCGCGCGTATCTCGGTGAGGGTATTATGCTGTTGGATTCAGGCGCGCCTGTGGCGCGTTATACCGAGAGTATTTTGGATATACGCGGCGGTAGAGCCGTGGTGAAAAAACTCGGTCAGACACGTAATTACGCCACCTGTGTGGATGACGCGGTGCGTGCGCGTTGGCAATATTTTAGCGATGCGGCGTGCGTTGAATTGTCACCGTTGTCGCTATAAAATATTGCAGTGCACCCAAAGTGTGAAACGATTACAATGCACGCAAGCCCACACCACATAAAATAAAATAGTTCAAGGAGTATCCAATGCGCGAACGTGATGCACTGCATATTATTAAAAAATACCCTAATCGCCGCTTGTACGACACCCAAACCTCAACCTATATTACTCTTGTGGATGTCAAGCGCATGGTGTTGGAAAAAGATGAGTTTCGCGTGCTGGATGCCAAAACCAATGAGGATTTGACACGCAGCATCTTATTACAAATTATTTTAGAGGAAGAAAGTGGCGGCGTGCCTTTGTTTTCCGCTGAAATGCTCGCACAAATCATCCGCTCGTATGGACACGTGATGCAAGGGATGCTTGGCTCGTATTTGGAAAAAAACATGCAGGCGTTTGCCGATATTCAAAGTGATTTGGCAGGCGGTGCGCAGACCGATGCCGAACAAAAAATCGACAGCGAAGTCTGGCAACAACTGCTCGCGATGCAAGCCCCGATGATGCAAGGCATGATGAGCAATTATATTGAGCAAAGCCGTAAAATGTTTTTACAAATGCGCGAAATCATGGCTTCGCAAACCGCGGTATTGTTTCAAAGTTTGGGCGATGGCACACTCAAGCCTGATTTGCTCAAAACCAATCAATCCCCGCAACCTCCACAGGGTGAGTCTTAATCATGCGTACGGACTACCATTGTCATTCGACTGCCTCAGACGGCGCACTGACACCCGAGCAATTGGTGGCGCGCGCGGCGCGCAATGGCGTCACCGATTTGGCGTTGACCGACCATGACCAATTGTCAGGATTGATGATTGCGCGTGATTGTGCGCAAAAGGCAGGCATACGCTTTGTCGATGGGGTCGAGGTGTCCTGCTCGTGGCGCGGTATGAGTGTGCATATAGTTGGTTTGAACATTGATGTTCACAATGCTGCACTGATAGAAGGTTTAGCGACCAACGCAGGTGGACGCGCCAAACGTGCGGTGGTGATGGCGCAGGCACTCGAAGAAGTTGGGGTTAAAAACGCGCTTGAGCGGGCACTGGCGGAAGCAGGCGGACGCATGGATTTGCTCGCACGCACGCATTTTGCGCGGGTGATGGTGGCGGATAAAAAAGCCGAAAGTGTGCGCCACGTGTTTCAAAATTACTTGGTTGAGGGCAAACCTGGGTTTGTCGCGCACGAATGGGCGAGCATTGAACAGGCATTGAACTGGATAAACGGCGCAGGCGGCGTGGCGGTGCTGGCGCATCCAGGACGTTATCCGCACGATGAAGCGAGTGAGCGTGAGTTGGTCGCCGAGTTTGTTGGCTTGGGTGGACAGGCGATTGAAGTCATCACAGGCGCGCACAGCAAAAAGCAAATTCGCCATTATGCGCAGATGTGTTTGGATTTAAATTTACATGCTTCTTCTGGCTCGGATTTTCATGGGGTGGGGGAAAGCAAAATGGATGTTGGACGTGTACCAAATTTGCCCGACAAATTGCAAGTTGTGCATCACCTGTGGGCTTAGCCAATCACCGACTGCACCACCAATCACCACCTAAGTTGTGTATTTTTAGGTAAAATGCCGACTTGAAATTTTTTATAGAAAGTAAATATGGGCGATTTTGATATTGCTGTGATGATACAAAAAATCACCGTTTTTGTGATTCCTGCGTTGTTGGCGATCACCGTACATGAGGCAGCACACGCATACGTTGCCAAATATTATGGCGATGACACTGCCGAGCGCATGGGGCGTATGACACTCAACCCTACTGTGCACATTGACCCCATCGGCACCATCTTGTTGCCGCTGATTACCTTGCTCATGCCTGGTGGGTTTTTCTTTGGCTATGCTAAGCCCGTTCCTGTGATTGCCTCGCGTTTACGCAAC
Source organism: Hydromonas sp. (assembly GCA_017986195.1). Classification (GTDB taxonomy): domain Bacteria; phylum Pseudomonadota; class Gammaproteobacteria; order Burkholderiales; family Burkholderiaceae; genus CTSOIL-112. Next base: position 325 of record JAGNWC010000052.1, on the reverse strand, counting down.
CCTGCCAAAGACATGCCTATGGTGGCATTAGCCGGTCCTATGTCCAACTTAATTATGGCTTTTGCGTGGTCGATTTTGTTGTTTGTGTTGGGTTATTTTGTGGTGGATACACAAAGCAATTTTTTTTATAAAGTTGCTTCGGTGGGGGTGATATTCAACCTGATTTTATTTGCGTTCAATATGTTGCCGATTTTACCGCTCGATGGTGGTCGGGTGTTGATGGGGCTTTTGCCCGCGAATATGGCGCGCTCGTTCGCTCAGTTGGAGCCATACGGCATGTTTATTGTGCTCGGGTTGGCGTTTATGACGGGTGGTTTGCTGTTTA
>JAGNWC010000160.1 GCA_017986195.1 Hydromonas sp. | reverse complement strand
GATTCGCGCCCACAGATTTTATCAATCTCATCGATGAATACGATGCCCGTTTGCTCAACAGCTTCTAAAGCATCGCGACGCACATCGTCCTCATTGACCATTTTATCGGCTTCTTCATCGACCAATAAACGCATGGCTTCTTTGACTTTCATTTTCTTTTTCGCGGTTTGCCCTTTGCCAACTGAGACAAACATCGCGCGAATTTGATCCGCCATTTCTTCCATGCCGGGTGGGCTCATCACATCAAACTGCGCATTGCCATTCGCACTCACATCAATTTCGATTTCGGTGTCGTCTAAATCACCTTCACGCAGTTTTTTACGGAATTTTTGCCGCGCCACGCCCTCATTATCGGCGCGTGAATATTCACCCGTGTTTAAATCACGTGCGGGCGGTAGCAAGCAGTCCAAAACTCTGTCCTCGGCTGCGTCTTGCGCACGGGATTTCATTTTTTTGGCGGCATTTGAGCGTGCGTTTTTGACCGCAACTTCGGTCAAGTCTTTGATGATGGATTCAACGTCTTTGCCGACATAGCCGACTTCAGTGAATTTGGTCGCTTCAACTTTAATGAACGGCGCACCCGCCAGCCGTGCCAAACGACGGGCGATTTCGGTTTTACCCACGCCCGTTGGCCCCATCATGAGGATGTTTTTCGGCGTGACTTCAACCCGCATGTCCTCTGCGAGTTGGCTACGACGCCAGCGGTTGCGCATGGCGAGTGCGACGGATTTTTTCGCGTCTTTTTGCCCGACGATGTGTTTGTCAAGTTCCGAGACGATTTCTTGCGGGGTCATATTGAATGCAGCGGGATGATTCATCATATTCTCTTTATGTGGTTTTCGTAGCCGAAGTCATTGCGGGGAAGAACCAAAAGGTTCGAGCAAACCGCAATCTTTCTGTTGTGGAGATGCCGTGTCCAGCACAGCATGACGGATTGCTTACAGTGTTTCGATGGTGTGGTTCTGATTGGTGTAAATGCAAATGTCACCTGCAATTTCCAAAGACTTTTTCACAATATCTGCGGGCGATAAATCAGTGTTGTGGAGCAGGGCGGTCGCGGCTGATTGCGCAAACGCACCCCCCGAACCAATCGCAATCAATCCATCTTCAGGTTCCAACACATCACCATTGCCCGTGATAATCAGCGATGCGGTGTGGTCGGCAACCGCAAGCATGGCTTCCAAACGGCGCAACACCCGATCGGTGCGCCAGTCTTTGGTCAAATCAATCGCAGCGCGAGTGAGGTGACCATTGTGTTTCTCAAGCTTGGCTTCAAAACGCTCAAACAAGGTGAACGCATCGGCGGTCGCGCCTGCGAAACCCGCCAGTACTTTGCCGTGGTAGAGTTTGCGGACTTTACGCGCTGTGCCTTTGACGATGGTGTTGCCAAGTGTGACCTGCCCATCGCCACCAATCGCGACCAAGTCGCCTCGGCGCACTGAGACGATGGTCGTGCCGTGGTATTGTTCCATTTGATTGTATCCTTTTCAAATTCTTGCGGTTATTTCACCAAAATCGGGGTGTTTGTCAAAAAAACAAGGGTGCTTCGTTACCGAGCACCCTGTTTATTTGTATCGCACATTATCGTTATATGACTGCTGGATTCATTGAATCAATCACCATACATTTTTTGAATTTTTTCACGGCGTTGTTGCGCTTCTAACGACAAAGTCGCCGTCGGACGCGCCAACAATCGACCCACGCCAATCGGTTCGCCAGTTTCTTCACACCAACCGTATTCGCCAGACGCCACTCGTTCCAATGCCTGTGCCACTTTTTTAAGCAATTTGCGCTCGCGGTCACGCGTGCGCAATTCAAGCGCGTGCTCTTCCTCAATCGTGGCTCTATCCGCTGGGTCGGGTACGACTTCGTTCTCGCGCAAATGCTCGGTGGTTTCGCCTGCATTGCTCAAAATTTCAGCTTGCATTTTCAACAACATTTCTTTGAAAAACGCCAACTGCACTTCATTCATATAGTCTTTTGCGGGCATCTTGAGCAATTGCGCTTCTGTGATACCACCTTTTTTTACTGCCACCATCTCATTCACTCCTACCGTTTTACGCCAGTGTTTGCTGATTATGCAACACACTGCTCAAACTCTGCCTGCAATTGTGCGGCATTTAAGTTTTCACCCAAAATCCAAAATCGACTTTCAGGCACGTCGTGCGACGAAAAATGGGCTACCCACAGGTGGCGTATGCTTGTCACTGAAAGCGACGAACCCACATCATTAATCCGAACCACCGCCCAAAGTTTAACCATTTTTTGACCGTATTGTTGTCGCCATTTCTCAAACAAATCAATCACTTTAACGCGATCTACCTCATTTGAAGTTGCGAAATATACCACTTTATTTGCGCCCCATGCGCGCAAATCTTCATTTTTAAGCGGAATTCGCGCGATTGGTACGTTGGTATGATAAGCATTGATGGGTTGCAACAACACCTCTTTGTCTAAAAAACCTTCATGCACCCATCGCGCCATGGGATTAAAAGCGCGCATTTGTTGTACAAAATCATGTTTAGTCAGCCCTGTGCCATAGGTCATCACTCGGTCAACCATCAGCCATCGGTT
>JAGNWC010000051.1 GCA_017986195.1 Hydromonas sp. | reverse complement strand
CACGCAGAAGTTGTGCGCGTGTATTACGACCCGCAAAAAACCACCTTAGAGCATGTGCTCGCGCAGTTTTGGCAAAGTCACGACCCAACTCAGGGCAATCGACAAGGCAATGATGTCGGTGAAAACTATCGCAGTGCGATTTATTATGCAACGGGCAATGAGCGCGATTTGGCACTCAAAACCCAAGCCATCTACCAACAAAATTTAAAAGAAGGTGGTCACAACGCAGCCATCACCACCGAGATTGAACCCTTGCGCCACTACAAACCCGCCGAAGACTACCACCAAGATTATTTACTCAAAAATCCAAACGGCTATTGCGGTTTGGGTGGGATTGGTATTGCCTACGCTGATGCCAATATGCCTTCTTTGCCCAGCCCGAGTGCGAAGGGCGCAGGCACAGACGCATCGTTGCTCAGTTGGGACAATGTCGCGCTCAATTCCAATGAGCAACTGATTGCTTTTGAAGCGACTGATTGCGCGTATTGCAAAAAATTCAATAGCGAGATTGGCAATCAATGGCAGCATCCAACCCCATTGGTGAAAACCCATTTGACCCAATTACCGAAGGGATGGACTTTGAAAGAAGCCTTATTTGCCACACCGACGATTGTGTATTTTAAAAACAAAACCGAAGTGGCGCGATTTACGGGTTACACCGACGCGCAAGCATTTTGGCAGTGGTGGGGTTACCACAGCTTGACCGACGCGCAAAAACGCATCGCGTACAACAAAGGCACAGAAAAACCATTCACAGGCGGGCTGTTGGATGAAAAGCGTTCGGGCACCTATGTTGACCCAGTGACAGGTGTGGCGTTGTTTCGCAGCGATACGAAATTTAACAGTGGTACGGGTTGGCCGAGTTTTTTTGACCCACTGCCCAATGCCGTGATACTCAAACCTGAGGCAGATGGTCGCACCGAAGTGATTAGCGCGAGCAGCGGCATTCACTTGGGTCATGTGTTTGATGATGGCCCGCCACCGACACACAAACGGTTTTGTATCAACAGCGAGATACTCAAATTTGTGCCGAATGCTGGGCAGTAGCGCGAGATTGAGTTGAAACGGATGGTTTTAAAAGCCACGTCATTGCGTGCTCGCCCCGCAATCTATCCGCCACATTGTAGGGTAGATGGCGACACCATTAAAAAAACGAGGGCTGATGTCCCTCGTTTTTTATCATTCACAGAGTAAAGCTAACTCATTCCCACTCAATCGTTGCTGGTGGCTTGCCCGACACATCATAGACCACGCGGTTGATGCCGCGCACTTCGTTGATGATGCGGTTGCTTACGGTACCGAGCAAATCATACGGCAGATGCGCCCAGTGCGCGGTCATAAAGTCGAGTGTCTGCACCGCACGCAAGGCAACCACGTATTCGTACGTGCGCCCATCGCCCATCACGCCGACCGATTTCACAGGTAAAAACACCGCGAACGCTTGGCTGGTTAAATCGTACCAATTTTTACCCGTTTCAGGGTCAATGGTTTTGCGCAATTCTTCAATGAAAATCGCATCAGCACGGCGCAATAAATCGGCGTAGTCTTTTTTCACTTCACCCAAAATCCGCACGCCCAAACCCGGTCCTGGGAAGGGATGACGATACACCATTTCGTGTGGCAAACCCAAAGCCACGCCGAGTTTGCGCACTTCGTCTTTGAATAATTCTCGCAGTGGTTCGAGCAATTTGAGTTTCATGTGCTCAGGCAATCCACCGACATTGTGGTGCGATTTAATCGTGTGCGCGCCTTTTTTGCCTTTGCCTGCTGATTCAATCACATCAGGATAAATCGTGCCTTGCGCCAGCCATTTTGCATTGATGAGTTTTGCCGATTCACTATCAAATACCTCGATGAACTCACCACCGATGATTTTGCGTTTGGCTTCAGGGTCAGTCACGCCCGCGAGTTGTCCCATAAAATTATCCACCGCATCCACGCGGATGACTTTCACGCCGAGGTGATTGGCAAACATATCCATCACCATATCGCCCTCATTCAAGCGCAACAAACCATGATCCACAAACACGCAGGTCAGTTGGTCGCCAATCGCACGGTGTATCAACGCAGCGGCGACCGATGAGTCCACGCCCCCCGACAAACCGAGGATGACCTCTTCGTTGCCAACTTGTGCGCGAATATTCGCCACGGCTTCTGTGATGTAATCGCCCATTGCCCAATCGGCTTTCGCACCGCAGATGTCTTTGACAAAGCGTGACAAAATCGCTTCGCCTTGAATTGTGTGCGTGACTTCTGGGTGGAACTGTACGGCGTAAAATTTGCGTGCTTCGTCCGCCATGCCTGCGATTGGACAGGCATCGGTCTCGGCCATCAGCGAAAACCCCTCAGGCATTTTCGACACCGAATCACCATGGCTCATCCATACATTGAGCAAACCGTGTCCATCGGCGTTGGTTTCGTCTTGAATATTATTGAACAAAGCCGTGTGTCCACGCGCACGAATTTTCGCAAAACCAAATTCGCGGGGTTTACCGAGGGCTTCGGCGGTTTCGACTTTTCCGCCCAACTGCTCAGCCATCGCCTGCATGCCGTAGCAAATGCCGAGCACGGGCACGCCGAGCTCAAACACAATTTGCGGCGCGCGCGGCGTATCACCCTCGGTCACCGAATTGGGTCCGCCCGAGAGGATGATGCCTTTCGCGCCGTAGTTGGCTACGAACTCAGGCGTGACATCGTAGGGATAAATTTCAGCGAAAACACCCGCATCGCGCACACGGCGGGCGATGAGCTGGGTGACTTGTGAGCCGAAATCGATGATGAGGATTTTATCGTGGTGGTTGGACATGTGTTTTTATAAGTATTAAAAAATTTAAAATTAATGAAAGGGGCGGTTGAGTGTGGAATTAATTTCAATATCTGAATATGAAAAACCTATTGGTGATAATTGACCGTGAACATTGACAATATCACCGATATTAATGGCGTTAAATAGTTTTGAATCACAGCGTAGAGAGTTGCTTATGTAACTTGTCGATGATTCAATCCTAAGCCAATACACAGTATATTTAACATGTGTTACATTTTTACTCTGAATTTGCCATTGTTTTTCGCTGGGTTTAGATATGATATGGTGAGCGATGGTGGGAAGTGCTATCCCAAATGTAAAGCAAACCCAAATAACCACTAATAAATTTAAGCCAAGAAACCAAGGGAGTTGAGCAATAAAATCTCGAAACGCTTCAATTTTTAACCACTCTGAACGATAGTATGATTTTGGTATTTGATAATAATCCTCAATTAGCCGTTTCCATAAAAAAACAAAAACGGGGCTTAAAATCAACAAGCCCGATACCGAACTTAAAAAGAATATATTTTTTTTGATTAAAATGGTTGTGAATGCATACATGCCAAAAACAGGAATACCAGTTATAAGTACTACAAATATAATCGGCAACCAATCAATTTTTCTCAACCATTTTAGTAACATAAAGAGTATTAACCCACCGAATAATTTGGTGCTTCCTTGGTAATCTGTACGTCATGTACGTGTGACTCACGCATCCCTGCCGAGGTGATTTCGACGAATTCGGCTTTGGTGTGCATGTCTTCAATCGATGCGCAGCCGCAGTAGCCCATGGATGAGCGGATGCCGCCGATGAGTTGGTGCACGATGGCGAGCACCGAGCCTTTGTACGACACGCGGCCTTCGATGCCTTCGGGCACGAGTTTTTCGACATTGGCTTCGTTGTCTTGGAAGTAACGGTCTTTTGAGCCTTGCGCCATTGCACCGAGCGAGCCCATGCCGCGGTATTCTTTGTATGAGCGACCTTGGAAGAGTACGACTTCACCTGGGGATTCTTCGGTACCTGCAAACATGGAGCCGAGCATGACGCTGTACGCGCCAGCGGCGAGGGCTTTGGACACGTCGCCCGAATAGCGAATACCGCCGTCGCCGATGAGTGGCACGCCTGTGCCTTGCAAGGCTTTGGCAACGTTGGCAATCGCGGAAATTTGCGGCACGCCAACCCCTGCAACAATTCGCGTGGTACAAATCGAGCCCGGACCAATGCCGACTTTCACGCCGTCTGCGCCGTGTTCCACCAAAGCTAATGCGGCTTCGGCTGTGGCGATGTTGCCACCAATCACGTCAATGTGTGGATAATTTTCTTTGACCCATTTGACGCGGTCAAGCACGCCTTGGCTGTGGCCGTGTGCAGTATCCACGATGATGACATCAACGCCTGCTTGCGCGAGCAAACGCACGCGCTCATCGTTTTCAGGACCGACACCGACTGCTGCGCCGACGCGCAGTTGACCGTGCGCATCTTTGGTGGCCAATGGGTGGGTGGTGGCTTTTTGGATGTCTTTCACGGTAATCAAACCGCGCAATTCATCCGCATCGTTAATCACCACCACGCGCTCTAAGCGGTGTTTGTTGAGTAATTTTTTCGCCACCGTCAAATCGTCGTCTTCACTCACGGTAATCAATCGTTCACGCGGGGTCATTTTATCGGCGACTTTGGCTTCGTAGTCTTCTTCAAAGCGTAAATCGCGGCTGGTGATGATGCCGACGACTTTTTTGTTCGACACCACGGGAAAGCCCGAAACGCCTGCGTCTTGCGCCAATTCGATGATTTGACCGATGGTCATTTCAGGGGTCACGGTAATCGGGTCGCGCAAAATGCCTGACTCGTAGCGTTTGACTTTCGCCACTTCGAGGGCTTGTTTGGCGGGGGTGAGGTTTTTGTGGATAATCCCGATGCCGCCTTCTTGCGCCAGTGCAATCGCCAAGCGCGATTCGGTCACGGTGTCCATCGCAGCCGATACCAACGGGATGTTGAGGAATATATTGCGAGAGAGTTGCGTTTTCATCGACGCGTCGCGGGGGAGGATGTTGGAGTAAGCGGGTACGAGCAGTACGTCGTCAAAAGTGAGCGCTTTTTGCGTGATTCGCATGGTGGGGTTCCTTTCGGCAAAGCGAAATTATACGGTATTTTAGCGGTGCTGTGTGAAAATGAAAATCCGCATCAAGCCGTATCACTGAGCCGCAGGGCGTATTTTTGATTTTTTTATCGCGCGCTCAGTTTTGCCAAGCCGCGCCCAAGCACTCAATCAAATCACTGGGCAGCATGGCGGTTTGTCCGAATTGTTCGGCGGCGATGTCGCCTGCCAATCCATGCACATACACGCCGATGCACGCCGCGATTTCGGCGGTGTAACCCTGCGCCAATAATCCCAAAATAATCCCTGTCAGTGTGTCGCCACTGCCGCCTTTTGCCATGCCTGCGTTGCCTGTGGTGTTGGTGAATGTGCGTCCATCGGGCAGGGCGATGCGGGTATGTGCGCCTTTGAGCACGACAGTCACGTTGTATTTTTGCGCTAAAGTCAATTGCGCTTGTGTGCGGGTGTCCTCGGTCGAGGTCTCTAAGTTCAGATGAGCAATCAAGCGTGTGAATTCTTTGGGATGTGGCGTGAGGACGGTGTTTTCGGGCAAGCGCGTGAGCAAATTTGGCTCGCTTGCCATGATGTTGAGTGCGTCGGCATCAATGACCATGGGTTTGCTCGCGTGGGCATTGAGTTCAATCAATGTGTGTAATGCTGAGCGTGTATTGGTCGCCTGACCGATGCCGCAGCCCACGCCAATCGCCGAATATTTTTTCACATCAAACGCATCGGTCCACATGGCCTCATCCGAATCCATACTGACCATGGCTTCAGGTGCGGCTATTTGCAATGGGGTGTACGCGCACTCAGGCGCGTGCACGGTGAGTAAGCCCACACCCGAACGCAGGCACGCACGCGCAGCGAGGATACTCGCGCCAACCGTGCCACGCGCACCCGCAATCAGCAGGGCGTGACCGTAGTCGCCTTTGTGTGAATCGGCTGCACGCGGCTGGATGTGTGATTTAATCCAGTCCGCGCTCAGAGGAATGCTCTGTGGCAGGCTCATGATTGAGTGGGTTTGGTGGTTTTTTTAACCACTTGGGCTGCTGGTGGTTTACCAGTGGTATTTGTACGTGCTTTGGTTTTGGCTGTGGCTCGGGTAGTTGTGCGCGGGCTTGCTTCGGCTGCAGGCGCAGTTCGAGTTTTGGTTGCAGGTGTTTTAGGTGCTACTGTTACGCGAGTGCTTGTATGTGCTTTGGTTGTCGGTGTTACACGGGTTTTTGGGTTGGCAGGGGGCGTTGGCGTTGTGCGTGTGGTTGCACTCGGTTGGGTCGCTGGCGTTGTGCGTGTGGTTGCACTCGGTTGGGTCGCTGGCGTTGCTTTGGTAACTCGTGTTGTTTTAGTGATGGGGGTCTGTTTGCTCAACAACAATTGACTTAATACTTTGTCGTTTTGCATTTGCACGATCAATCCGCGTGCTGTGTTGAGCAAATCCTCCACCGATGGTTGTGTTGTTCCCAACATGGTTTGCGCATTTTTGAGTGCTTGGGCTTCAGATAATTTTTGGTGCGTCTGCAAGAGCTCAGCCAGTGTCAGTAAACGCAAACCTGAGTCTTTGAGCACGCCCAATTGTGTAATCAGCCAACTCATGGCGTAGTAGGCGTGGGTGTTTAGGTACAAGACCTTATTGACATTGGCAACATGAGCCAATTGATTATAAGGTGAGTCAATCGTTTCAGGCGTTGCGTATTTGAGTAGAGAGTCAGGAATCGATTCTACCGTTTGTAAGTTTACAAACCCTTTAAATGCCTGAGGGTAAATCGACAGCCAACGCACATCTCGGCGCAGTTCGTGCACATCGCGCTCAATTTGCTCGATGGGGCGTTTCATGTGGCGAGCGATGCTGCGCATATCTGATTGATAGCGATTTTTTAAAGCAAGAAGCACATTTTTTTGCCCCAGCCAATCCATTTTTTTGCTGTATTGATGCACTTGCTGGACGCGGTCTGCGTTCTCGCCCAACCAGCCCAATTCAACCAGTAGAGTATTCAAATTCGAGGTTGCTGATTTGAGTTTTTCAGTCAAGTTGTGTTTGATGGTTTGTGGGATTTTGTGATTGCTTTTGAAATCTTTGAGTAGGTTGGTATAGTAATCTATAGCACCCAAGGCATCTTCCATCTTTTTGAACCATTCATTCAGGCGGCGCATTTTTTTCGGATTGTGCTCGTGCATCAACACACGCGTCATGCCTTCCAAATAAAACAATGGCGTGCGCGCGTCGTGGGTCAATAAATACGTTGCTGGATCGGCTTGTCCAGCGGCTTTTTGGAGTAAACGTGCCCAAAGCGTCATGTAGTGTGTGAATAGTTGTTTGCTGTGTTTCATGATGGGGTGACTCCTGTGCGAATGTATGCGGTGATTATACGCCATGTGGATTGAAATTCAATCCATATGATTTACAATTGAGGGACTCAGAGAACCCCATCCTATGCTACAATCCGCGCCTGCCTTTGGACTGTTTCCATCGGGCATTCATCATCCGCCGTACTGTTTACGGATTTTTTGGAGATTGCTATGGTATTTTTCTGGACTGCGTTATATGTCTGCGCGATTTTATTCGCCAATTTAACTTTGAATCATTTTATTCCCTTGCCTGTGTTTGGCTTGCTCAGCGTGGGTACTCTGTTTTTCGGCGCGGTGTTCACGCTGCGCGACCGCTTGCATGATTTTGGCTTAAAAGCGGTTTATCGCGCGATTGCACTGGCGTTGGTGGTGAACTTTGTCATGGGCTGGGTGCTGATGGAGTCTGAACCGAATCGTATGCGCTTTATCATTGCTTCGTTTACAGCGATTTTAATCAGTGAGTTGACCGATACGGCGGTGTTTCAATCGTTTATGAAAAAATCGTGGCTGTACCGCGCCTTGTCGAGCAATGCGGTGAGCATTCCTTTGGACACGTTTTTGTTCAACA
>JAGNWC010000050.1 GCA_017986195.1 Hydromonas sp. | reverse complement strand
AATAAATTCAGTAATGCAGGCACTGTGGGCAAAGACTGCATCCACTGTAAAACGCGCTCAGTATTTCGCGCATCCCAACCATCCGCGCCATGCACCCGCGCCCAATTCATCAAAGTCAAAATTCTCGGCATGATGCATGCGCGTTGATGCGACTGCGCCCAACTCGCCCAAGCCTGCCGATACGCCAACCCCATCGAGCCATCGGGCACAATGAACAACTGACCCGTCAATGGCACATTCGATCCTGCCATCCGCGCCACCACCTCATCCCAAAAGACATGGGAAAACGTGCAAGGCAAGACATGCAAGCCATGCGCAGAGTTGAGGGAATGCGCAGGTAAATCATCGGAAAATAAATCAGGGGTGGGCATTGGGGAAGAATAAAAAAAGGGTTCAAAATTGAACCCATTATACGATTTATAAGTCAATATAGGGTGGGCACTGCCCACCGATTTGATTCCGTATATGGTTTTTAAATTCGGCTAAACTTAAGCACAGTGGCGTATTTGAACAACTTGAAAATTTTACTCGGTCATATAAATGAAAAGGTCTTTGGTAGGCAATGCCCACCCTACCTATTCTCAAAAAAATTTAATACCCGCTCAGGCATCCACCCAAAATGCGCCATCTCGTCACCCATTGCGCCTGCTTGCCGAGCGGTGACAAAGCCGACGTGTCCACCATTCTCGGTATAGCACAGTTGCACCGATGGACTCACTTCATCCGTGCGCGCGAGGCTGTGCTTCGGCACGATGGGGTCGTTCGCGGTGTTGAGGATGAGGGTCGGCACATCGATACCGCGCATGTATTGTTTGCTTGATGATTTTTGCCAATAATCTTCGGCATTTTTAAATCCATGCAAGGGCGCGGTGAAGTATTCATCCACGTGAAAAAAATTGCGTGCCGAGTGGATTTGCGCCACCGTGATGGGTAAATCAGGAAATTGCGCGAGTTTTGCTAAGGCTTTTTGTTTGAGCGTGGAGAGAAACGAGCGCATATAGACGCGCTGATTGAAGCCCGACTCCAATGCCACCGCGCCTGCTTTGAGGTCGTGCGGTGCGCAGATGGACGCAGCACTGGCAACCAATCCGCACGCATCCGTACCTGATTCGCCCAACCATTTGAGCAGTGCATTGCCACCAAGCGATACACCTGCGATGTGGCGCACGCTGTCGGGGAAACGCTGTGCGATGCGTTTGACCACCCAGTCAATTTCGCTTGAAAATCCCGAGTGGTACATGACGCGTCCACGGTTCATTTGCCCACTGCACGAACGCCAATGCACCACCACGCCCGTCCAACCGCGCGTTTGTGCAAGGCGCATCAAGGCTTTGGCGTACGAACTTTGACTCGAGCCTTCTAAGCCATGAAATAGGATGAAGATTTTTTGCTGTGGATTGCCCGCTGACTCAAGATTGACCCAATCCAAATCAATAAAATCACAAATATTGTCCACCTCGGGCGTATCCCAACGCTCTCGGGTGTAGTTCGGCGCAGTGAATGGCATGAGCACAGGCAGTATGGTTTGCAGATGGGCGTGACGCGCCCACCATGCGGGTTTAAATGAGTGGCTTTCCATAACTAAATGGTACACACGGTCATCAATCGATGCTCCAATTCAGCCGCAAAACTCGGTGATGCCAGCTGTGGGCTGTGCACAACAAACACGTCCTCCAATCGCTCGCCCAATGTGGTGATGCGCGCATTGTGCAGTTTCACCCCCATGTCATGAAAATGGTACGCCACGCTGTACAGCACGCCGGGTCGGTCGGTCGCGGTGAGTTTGAGCACATAATCATCGTCGCCTGTCGGCATTAGGCTCATGGACGGTTTAATCGGGAAGTTGCGCGAGCGCGCGGACAGCCGACCCAAACTTGGTTTACGCAAAGGCGCGTGGTTTTGTACCGAGTCGCGCACGATGTGGGTGAATTGGTGTAAAAACTGCTGATCGACTTGCAAGGTGTCGGGCACGACGATTTGAAAGGTGTCCAAGGCCCAATTTTGCGCGCTGGTATAAATGTGTGCGGAAAAAATCGAGTAGCCGCGCTGCATAATCGCCGCACAAATTCGCGCGAATAAATCGGGCTGGTCGTGGGTATAAACCATGAGTTGCACGCAGTTGTCGTCATCATTGAGCACATAGTGCTGCCCTGCGACCAAAGTAGTTTCATCGTCTTGGGCTTGGATGATGTGGTAGGCATGCCACGCAATGGTCAGGGTGTCGTGACGCAAAAAGTATTCAGGTGTGAGGTCACGCCAAAGTTGCTCGGCTCGTTCTAAGATTTCGGGTTGTTCGATTTGCTGGGCGAGTAATTCGCGCACGCGTGCTTGCCGCTCTTTAATCACCGTTGCACGTGGTTGCTGACTATTGCCCTCTAATACATGCATGGCGGCACGATACAGCCCCGCCAATAATTTGTCTTTCCACGCGTTCCACACTTTGGGACTGGTACCGCGAATGTCGGCGACGGTCAATAAATACAAGGCTTGCAAACGCTCTGGGGTTTTGACTTTCTCGACAAAACGTAAAATCACATCTGGGTCCGACAGGTCTTCTTTTTGTGCAAATTGGCTCATCTCCAAATGCTCACCGACGAGAAACACCACGAGGTCGGTTTGCGCTTTGCTCAACCCGTGTTGGCGCGCAAAACGCGCCACTTCGACCATGCCCAGTTTAGAGTGGTCGCCGCCACGCCCTTTGGCAATGTCATGAAACAAACCCGCGATGTACATCAGCCACGGTTGACCAAATTCTGCCATCACTTGATTGGGCAATTCATGCTGCGGGATGTACTCATCCATGGTGAATCGACGCAGATTGCGCACGACCATCAGAATGTGTTGATCAACGGTGTAAATGTGAAATAAATCGTGCTGCATCTGCCCGACAATTTTGCGAAACACGGGTAAATAACGCGCAAGAATACCCATCTGATGCATTAAGCGGATGGTGTGCGTGATACCGCTGTCCATTTTCAGTATGCGAATGAAACGTGCACGGTTGGCTTTATCTCGGCGAAAGGCGGGGTTGACCAGCTCACGGTATTTGAGCACCGCATCCCACAGCCGTGCGGTGCAACCCGTCAACCCAGGGCGCGTACCAAACACGTAAAACATATCGAGCAACAAATGCGGTTGACGCGCAAATTCGTCCACATCAACGATGTCCAACTCATGATTGACCTCGATGAATTCAGGGAACCCTTCAATCGCGTGCTCAATGCGCGAGGCATTTGCAGGGGCAATGTAGTCTTCAAATTTTTGCAAAAATAATTTCATGCGAATCGAATTCACACTCGCCGCGACATAGTATTTTTGCATGAGAAATTCACTCGCGCGTTTGCCATCGGCATCGACAAAGCCAAACGCCTGCGCCAAACCGCCTTGCAAGTCAAATAACAAGCGGTTCTCCGAACGGCGTGTCATGATGTGCAGGTGCGCACGAATTGCCAGCAACAGGGTTTCACACTTTTGAATCAGTTTCACTTGACGCTCATTGAGCCAGCCAATGGTATGCAAATCGCTCCAGTTTTGCGCGATGCCTGAGGACTTACTCAACCACATCATCAAATGCAAATCACGCAAACCCCCAGGGGATTCTTTGCAATTGGGCTCTAAACTGAACGGGGTTTCATCAAAGCGTGAATAACGGGCGTTTTTCTCAGCGATTTTATTGCGCCAAAAAGTGCGCGCCTGAAAACCCTTATAAAATTGGGCGTAAAAAGCATCGAATACGCTTTTATCACCAATCAGCCAACGCCCTTCAATAATTGCGGTTTCAGTTGCCAAGTCTTCGTGACAAAATTGCAAACATTCGCTGATGGTGCGCACACTGTGCGATGGCGCAAGTCCTGAGTCCCACAAGGAGCCGAGCCATTGCTCAATCGCCGCATTGATGCGCTCACGCCCTTGTTCTGATAACTTTTTGTCATCAATCAAGACCAAAACATCGACATCCGAGTTGGGTAATAATTCACCGCGCCCATAACCACCGACCGCTGCCAAAGACACGTGGGGTAATAATTCAGGCGGCAACACCTGAGTCACCGAACTGTGCCAACGCGCTTGTACCACTGCATCGGTCAGCGCGGTGAGTTTGCGTATCAGCCGATGCACCGCACGTGTTGGCGCGGAGGATGCAACATACTCATCCAAATAACTTTGCCGTGTGGCTTGATAATACTCCGCTGAATAAGTCTGCGTGGATGGGTGGTTGCGCATAAAAAACCTCTATTATTTTTTGCGGGAAAATTCCTGCCAGATGACCAAAAACACCCCGATAAAAATCGCCGAATCCGCGATATTAAACGCAGGCCAATGCACGCCCTGCCAATGAAAATCCAAAAAATCAACCACCATACCAATGCGCAGACGGTCTATCATATTGCCCAATGCCCCGCCCGCAATCATGGCAAAACCTATGTTTTGCAGAGTCTTTTCACGGTTGGCATGAATTTGCATGACGAGAAATATCGACGCGCCAATCGCCAAAGCGGTGAACAGCCATTTTTGCCAACCATTGTGGTCGGCTAAAAAACTAAACGCCGCACCAGGGTTATAGGTCAAACCCAAATTGAAAAACGAGGTGATGGGCTCAAACTCGTGAAACGCATAACGCGCTTCAATCGCGAATTTAGTGATTTGATCTAGCACAATCACCAACACCATCAGCGCATAGTAAAACCACAGGCTGCGTGGTGTGGACACATGGGTGGAGGGTTGAGAATTATTTGACACAAGCAAACCTTTTTAATAAATCCATTGCGAAACACACAATGGTGCAAAAATCACATGCTGATGGCGTGGTGTTAAATTAATCGACACCGTCATTGCGAGCAGTTTGACCGCGAAGCAATCCATGCTCAATCATTCGTTTAACGCGGCGTGGATTGCTTCGTTGATGAACCTTCACTCGCAATGACAACACAAAGATACTGCTTATAACCGTGGCGTTAAATTAATCGACACCGTCATTGCGAGCAGTTTTACCGTGAAGGCATCCATGCTCAATCATTCGTTTAACGCGGCGTGGATTGCTTCGTTGATGAACCTTCACTCGCAATGACAACACAAAGATACTGCTTATAACCGTGGCGTTAAATTAATCGACACCGTCATTGCGAGCAGTTTTACCGTGAAGGCATCCATGCTCAATCATTCGTTTAACGCGGCGTGGATTGCTTCGTTGATGAACCTCCACTCGCAATGACAACACAAAGATACTGCTTATAACCGTGGCGTTAAATTAACCGACACCGTCATTGCGAGCAGTTTGACCGCGAAGCAATCCATGTCAATCATTCGTTTAACGCAGCGTGGATTGCTTCGTTGATGAACCTTCACTCGCAATGACAACCAATGACAGCGAACATCAAGCAAACTGCCGCGCTTCACCCTGTCCAAACAGATTACTGATACAACGTGGACACAGCGTTGGATGCTCCGTATTCGCGCCCACATCCACACTCACATGCCAGCAACGCTCGCATTTTTCGCCTTGCGCCAATTCAACTGTCACATTCGCATCGCCCTCAGTCACACTTGCCCCCGATGTAATCAATACAAATTTCAAATCATTGCCCAAACGTTGCAGCAGTTGCGCGTCTGCACTCGGCGCGCTGATGCGCACCGTCGCTTGCAAAGCCGAACCAATCTGTTCTGCGCCTCGCGCATCTTCCAAAGCTTTATTGACATCATCACGCAGTGCACGAATGCGCGTCCAGTCGCTCAGTAATTGCGCGCTATTCGTAGGCACAGGAATGTCGTGATACAACTCGGTGAAAATCGTTTGCGTCTCGTCCCCCGTCATCACCGCCCATGCTTCCTCAGCGGTGAAACTCAAAATCGGTGCCATCACGCGCACGAGCGACTGGGTGATGTGCCACAACGCAGTTTGCGCCGAGCGGCGGGTTTTGGAGTCAGGCGCGTTGGTGTACAAGCGATCTTTGAGAATATCCAAATAAAAACCACCCAAATCCTCTGAGCAGAAGTTTTGGATTTTCGCCACCATTGGATGAAACTCGTATTTATCCGCATGGGCGAGCAAATCAGCTTGCCATTCTTGTGTTTTCACTAAGGCGTATTGGTCAATCTCGAGCAAATCGTTGACATCCAATAACTGCGTTTTGGCATCAAAATCCGAAATATTCGCCAGTAAAAAACGCAAGGTATTGCGAATGCGGCGATAGCCTTCAGACACTCGTTTGAGGATTTCATCTGAAATCGAGAGTTCGCCTGAATAATCGGTTGAAGCGCACCACAGGCGGATGATTTCCGCGCCCATTTTATTCGCCACAGTTTGCGGTGCGACGATGTTGCCGACCGATTTACTCATCTTGCGCCCTTGCCCATCGACCACAAAACCGTGGGTGAGCAAAGCCTTGTACGGTGCACGACCATCGAGCATTGAGCCAGTCAACAAAGACGAATGGAACCAACCACGGTGCTGATCCGAGCCTTCAAGGTACAAATCCGCTGGATACGCCAACTGCTCGGCGTGTGAGCCACGCAACACATGAAAATGCGTTGTGCCCGAGTCGAACCACACGTCCAGCGTGTCTTTGTTTTTCACATAATCATTCGCATCCGCTCCAAGGAATTCGTTGATGTCCAAAGTTTGCCAAGACTCAATCCCGCCCGCTTCGACCAATTGCGCCACGCGTTCGAGCAACTCAGGTGTGTTCGGGTGCAATTGTCCCGTGGCTTTGTGCAGGAAAAACGGCATCGGCACGCCCCATTGGCGTTGACGCGACAGCGTCCAATCGGGGCGATTGGCAATCATCGCGTGCAAACGCGCCTTGCCCCACGCAGGGAAAAACTGTGTGGCTTCCACACCTTTGAGCGCGGTCTCGCGCAAGGATTCCCCATTGACGGGTTTATCCATACTGGCAAACCACTGGGTGGTTGCGCGGAAAATCAAGGGGGTTTTGTGTCGCCAGCAGTGCATATAACTGTGCGGTGCGTTCACCACTTTAAACAGCGCGCCAACCTCGGTGAGTTTTTCAACAATCACTGGATTGGCTTTCCAAATGTGCATCCCACCAAAAAACGGCAAATCAGACGCATACACGCCGTTGCCCATCACGGGGGTCAAAATATCGTCGTTCGCCACGCCGTGTGAGGTGCAGGAAATAAAGTCATCCACGCCATACGCAGGCGCGGAATGCACAATGCCCGTCCCTGCATCGGTGGTCACGTATTCGCCCAAATAAATCGGTGATAGACGTGCAAAACCTGCATCCGCATCGTAGAAAGGATGTTTAAACGCAATGTGATCAAGTTTGTCGCCCGTGGTCGTCGCCACGATTTCACCAACTAAGCCATAGCGTTCCAAACAAGATGCCACCAAATCCTGTGCCAAAATCAATTGACCTTTTTCGGTGTTGACCAAGGCATAAACCACTTCGGGATGCACGTTCAAAGCCTGATTGGCGGGAATCGTCCACGGCGTGGTGGTCCAAATAACCACATAGCCTTTTTGTGCCACGGTCACGCCAAAGGCTTTGGACAATTTATCGTGCTCGGCAAAGCCAAAACCCACGTCAATCGCGGGGTCGGTTTTATCGGCGTATTCCACTTCGGCTTCAGCCAATGCCGATTCACAATCAAAACACCAGTTCACGGGCTTCAAACCGCGATACACATAGCCTTTTTCGAGGATTTTACCGAGCGCGCGAATTTCGTTGGCTTCGTTGGCAAAGTTCATGGTTTTGTACGGATTGTCCCATTCGCCCAAAACGCCCAAGCGCATGAAGTCAATTTTTTGGCTTTCGATTTGCTCGCCTGCATAGGCGCGGGATTTTTCCTGCACTTCGCGCGTGGGCAAACCACGCCCGT
>JAGNWC010000049.1 GCA_017986195.1 Hydromonas sp. | reverse complement strand
CACAACGAAGTCGCCACCATCGAGAACCGCCGTGAGATGCTCGCCGAACTCATCCCCGAAGCGCGCATCGCGATTGCCCACGGACAAATGCACGAGCGCGATTTGGAGCGCGTCATGCGCGATTTTTACCACGGTCGCGCGAATGTCTTGCTCTGCACCACGATTATTGAAACGGGTATTGACGTACCGAACGCCAACACCATCATCATGCACCGCGCGGATAAGTTTGGTTTAGCGCAGTTGCACCAATTGCGTGGGCGCGTGGGACGCAGCCACCACCAAGCGTATGCTTACCTACTGATTCACCATGAGGACTCACTGAGCGCGCAAGCAAAACGCCGTTTGGAAGCGATTTGCCAAATGGAGGAACTCGGCTCGGGCTTTTTCCTCGCCATGCAAGACATGGAAATTCGCGGCGCGGGTGAAATCCTCGGTGAAAAGCAATCGGGCAACATCACCGAAATCGGTTTTAGCCTGTACAACGACATGCTCAACGCGGCGATTAAATCCCTGAAAAAAGGCAAAGAGCCCGACCTCACCGCCCCACTGGGCGTGACCACCGAAATCAATCTACACACCCCCGCCCTGCTACCCGATAAGTATTGCGGCAGTGTCAATGAGCGGTTGAGCCTGTACAAACGCATGGCGAGCGCACCCGATGCCGCGACCCTTGACGAGATTGCCGAGGAAATCATTGACCGATTTGGTGAAATGCCGACCCCTGCTCAAGCTTTGCTCGAAACCCACCGTCTGCGTCTGCGCGCTGAGCAAATGGGCGTGACGAAAATGGACATCGCGCACGAACTCGGACAAATTCACTTTGCCAAGGACGCGCCGATTGATGGATTGTCATTGATTAAACTCATTCAATCCGACCGCAAAGTGCAACTCAACGGGCAGGACAAAATTAAAATCACCTACACCATGCCTGAGTTGAAGGATAAGGTTTCACGTGTGCATCAAGTGTTGGATCAGTTGCGGATTCAAGCGAATGATTAGAACCGTTTGAGCGACTCCAATGCGATGGTTTGAATGCCTGCGTATTGGGCGTGCACTGCCAATACGTGATCAATGAGAGACCTCTGCATAACCACAAAACATTCAAATATACAACCATGCGCACCGTCATTCCCGCGTGATTTTAGCGGGAATCCAGTTTGTCATACTAACTTTCACCATCAATACAGAACATTATTTTGAATAAATTAGAGCAAAGAACTGGATACCCGCTTTCGCGGGTATGACGGAGTTTTGTTTAGGCGTTGTGCAGAGGTCTCAATGAATTAATTTGGCGAGATTTTATGCCCAAATTGCCAAAAATCAGGTTACAATACCGCCCATGGAAACAGCAATCCGCCCCTCTTTTGATGTAACGATTTTGATGACACA
The DNA here is from genome assembly GCA_017986195.1 of Hydromonas sp. Lineage (GTDB taxonomy): Bacteria > Pseudomonadota > Gammaproteobacteria > Burkholderiales > Burkholderiaceae > CTSOIL-112. Next base: position 6,475 of record JAGNWC010000049.1, on the reverse strand, counting down.
AGGTCGTTGGCAAGTTTTGCATGGACGTTTGGGTTCGTGGCGATAAGTTTCGCCCGAATTAAATGAATCCCCAAACGCAACCGCACAGAGCCCTCTGGCGGTTTTTTTATGTAAACCCCTTGCAAAAATATCGAGAACCCCATGCTTACTCAAACCCAATTTACCCAACTGACCGAACAAGGCTACAACTACATTCCCCTGTCCATCGAGACTTTTGCGGATTTGGACACGCCTTTGTCCATCTATCTAAAATTAGCCAACGCGCCGTATAGTTACCTACTTGAATCGGTCATCGGTGGTGAGCGTTCAGGACGTTATTCCATCATCGGTCTGCCCTGCCACACCCGCTTTACCAAACAAGACGGCGTGGTGCGCGAATTTGCAGGTGAGGTGTGTGTCGCCGAACACGCGAATACGGATTTATTCGACTTCACCCGCGCCTACCTCAAACGCAAAAAAGTCCCTAAACTCGATGCAGACAGCCATGCGCGCTACAGCGGCGGTTTGGTCGGTTATTTTGCTTACGACACCGTGCGCGAGATTGAGCACAAACTCGCCAACAGCACACCGACCGACGATGTGGGCATACCCGATTTGCACCTGATGCTCTCGGAGGAGCTCGCGGTGGTGGACAATCTACTCGGCAAAGTGTATTTGACCGTCTATGCCGATGCCAGCCAGCCCGATGCGTACAACCATGCAGTGGCGCGTTTGCAATACATGTTGGATACTTTGCGCCAACCGCTCACATTGACCGCCAGCCCTGCGGTCACCGAGCATGAAGCACGTTCGGACTACGGCGATACTGCGTTCAAACGCGATGTACTGCGTTGCAAAGAATACATCAGCGCGGGTGACTGTATGCAAGTGGTTCTCTCACAACGCACGCAACGACGCTTTGAAGCCGAGCCAATTAATTTATACCGCGCCCTGCGCGCGCTCAATCCTTCGCCGTATATGTACTTCATGCACCTGAATGACACGCATGTGGTCGGCGCATCGCCTGAGATTTTGGTCAAAATGGATGCCGAACGCATGGCCACCGTGCGTCCGATTGCAGGCACGCGCAAGCGCGGTGCAAACACAGCCGAGGATGCGCGACTGTCTGCGGATTTACGCGCGGACGCTAAGGAATGCGCCGAGCATTTGATGCTCATCGACTTGGGGCGCAACGACATTGGGCGCATCGCTGACATCGGCACGGTCGAAGTCACTGAGCAAATGGTCATCGAAAAATACTCGCATGTCCTGCACATGGTCTCGAATGTGCAAGGGCGCGTGCGCGAAAATTTAGACGCGATTGATGTGCTCAAAGCGACCTTCCCCGCAGGCACATTGTCGGGTGCGCCGAAAGTTCGGGCGATGGAAATATTGGATGAACTCGAGCCGACCAAACGCGGTGTGTATGGCGGCGCGGTTGGACACATTGGTTTTTTTGACAACATGGACTTAGCGATTGCGATTCGCACCGCAGTGATTAAAAACCAGCAACTCTACGTGCAAGCAGGCGCAGGCATCGTCGCGGACTCTGACCCTGATTCGGAATGGGCTGAGACTCAAAATAAAATGCGCGCCGTGTTGCAAGCCGCCAGTTTGGCGTGCGCGGGTTTGGATACGATAATTTGATAATCCAAATAATCTCAGATTGGTTTGAACAATGGCAAAGTTAATTACTCAGTTAAGCGCGGCAAGAGCAAAGGCATTCTTTTTGCGAGCAGAAATTTATTGCTCTCTCTCATTGCCTTCGTACTTTGATTTTAATCCAATTCTCAAGAGGGTTTGAGATTTTTACAAATTACCACAGATAAGCTTCCAATTATTTCGAGAAAAACCATGCCCAACCTCAGCCCACCCACCGACTACGCGCTTTGGCTTGCAGAACTTAAAACCCGCATCCATAACGCACAGCAACGCGCCAGTCTCGCGGTCAATCGTGAGTTGGTGCTATTGTATTGGCAAATCGGGCGCGATATTTTGAGCCGCCAGTCAGCTCAGGGTTGGGGTGCGAAAGTGATTGAACGTTTGGCGCAGGATTTACACACGGCTTTTCCGCTGATGAAGGGTTTATCTTCGCGCAATCTGAAATACATGCGTGCTTTTGCCGAAGCGTGGCAGGATGAGGCAATTGTGCAAGAGGTGCTTGCACAATTGCCGTGGTATCATCAATTGGCTCTGTTGGATAAATTAAATGGCGCGGAGCAACGCCTTTGGTATGCCAAAAAAGCCATAGAAAACAACTGGTCACGCAATGTCTTGGTCATGCAAATTGAAACACAACTGATTGAACGCCAAGGCAAAGCCGTCACCAATTTTGAACAGCACTTGCCAGCACCGCAATCTGATTTAGCAATTGAAAGCCTGAAAGACCCGTATCGTTTTGATTTTCTGAGCCTGAGCGACAAGGTTTGGGAGCGCGATATTGAGCGCGAATTGGTCAAACATGTGACGGATTTTTTGTTAGAACTCGGTGCGGGTTTTGCCTTTGTGGGACAGCAAGTTCATATCGAAGTTGGTGGTGAGGATTTTTATATAGACTTGCTTTTTTACCACTTGAAATTGCGTTGTTATGTGGTGATTGAACTCAAAACAGGCGACTTTAAACCCGAACATTTGGGGCAATTGGGCTTTTATCTGACCGCAGTGGATAGGCAAGTAAAATCCGAGCACGATACGCAAACGATTGGCTTACTGCTGTGCAAGAACAAAAACAAAATTGTTGCTGAATACGCACTGAGCGATAAAAATCAACCGATGGGCGTGGCGGAATATCAACTACTGGCTTCACTACCCGCAGCGATGAAGGCGCAGTTACCCAGTATTCAAGAGATTGAACAAGAATTTCAAGGAAATGATTTATGAAGCAAACCAATACTCAACCTCATGTCTTTATGATCGACAACTACGACTCATTCACCTTCAACCTCGTGCAGTATTTCGGCGAATTGGGCGCGAAGGTCACGGTCAAGCGCAACGATGAAATCAGCCTTGCTGACATCGAAGCCGCCCAACCCACACATTTGTGTCTCTCGCCCGGTCCGTGCACACCGACCGAAGCAGGGATATGTTTAGAAGCCTTGGATTATTTCAAAGGTAAACTACCGATCCTCGGCGTGTGTCTCGGTCACCAATCCATCGGTCAGGCATTTGGCGGGCGCATCGTGCGTGCGCGCGCGCCGATGCACGGCAAAGTCGATGTCTTGCAACACACGGGCGAAGGTGTGTTTGCCAACCTACCCAATCCGTTCAACGTGACACGTTACCATTCGCTGGTGATTGAGCGCGATACCCTGCCTGATTGTTTGCACATCACCGCATGGTCTGGCGACAAAGACACTGGCGAAATTATGGGGGTGCGCCACAACACATTCAATATCGAAGGCGTACAATTTCATCCTGAATCCATCATGAGCGAACACGGTCACGCCATGCTGCAAAATTTTCTCAATCAAACCCAAGGTTAAGGAGCATCATGCACACCAAAGAAATCATTGAACAGTTGCTCCAAGGCAATGACCTGCCGCCCATCGTTATGCGCGACTTTGTCACCCAAATGATGACGGGCAGTGCATCGCCCGTGGCTGCGGGGGCGATTTTGATTGCCCTGCGTGCCAAAGGTGAATCCATGCGCGAGTTGGTCACCGCCGCCGAAGTGATGCGCGACTTTGCCAATCATGTGGTGATGCCAGAGGGCACACCCTTATTGGACATCGTTGGCACAGGGGGTGATGGCACATCGACGTTTAATATTTCGACGACTTGTTTGTTCGTGATTGCCGCAGCAGGCGGGCAAGTCGCCAAACACGGCAATCGCAGTGTTTCGAGTAAATCAGGCTCAGCCGATGCCATCGAAGCACTCGGCGCAAACCTCAATCTAAACGCCAAGCAAGTCGCACAGTGCATCAGTCAAACGGGCATGGGGTTTATGTTTGCACCCAACCACCACCCTGCGATGCGCCACATCAGCCCGATTCGTAAAGAACTCGGCGTGCGTACCTTGTTTAATATGATCGGTCCATTGGCAAATCCTGCCAATGCGCCGTATATGCTCATGGGGGTGTTTTCGCGTCATCTATTGCCCGTCATGTCCGAAGCCTTGCGCCAGTTGGGCACGAAACGCGCGTTGGTGGTGCATTCTGAAGATGGTATGGATGAAGTGTCGATTTTCGCCCCGACCTATGTCTCAGAACTCAGAGATGGTCACATTCGAGAGTACATGATCAATCCAAACCATTTTAATTTTGATTACGCCAGCATCCATGATATTCGTGTGCAAAGCCCTGAGCAATCCATTGAGATGATGAAAACGGCTTTGAGCGGCGCACCCAGTGCCGCACGCGACATCGTGCTGATGAACTCGGGGGTTGCTTTATACACATTGGGTATGTGTCAGACCATCGCAGAGGGTGTGGCAAAAGCACGCGAAGTGATTGATTCTGGTAAACCTTTAGAGAAAATCGCTGAATACGTTGCTTTTACTCAGCAAGTTAAAGAATAAATGAACAAATAAATCAAAGAATGAATGTATTTCCATGAGTGATATTTTAAACAAAATCATTGCCACCAAACACATCGAACTCGCCCGCGCACGTGAATTGATTTCCGATGGCGAAATGGCCAACCTTGCGCAAGCCGCAGTGAATAACAACCCCGCACGCGATTTTGTCGGCGCGATTCGTTCGCGCGTGGCCGCAAAGCAATCTGCGGTAATTGCCGAAATCAAAAAAGCCTCGCCTTCCAAAGGGGTGCTGCGCGAACACTTTTTGCCCGCACAGATTGCACGTGAATACGAGCTCGCAGGTGCTGCGTGTCTGTCGGTGCTTACCGATGAACAGTATTTTCAAGGACACGCCGATTATCTAAAATCCGCGCGCGCCGCCTGCGCCCTGCCTGTGCTGCGCAAAGATTTTATGGTGAATGTCTATCAAGTCGATCAAGCACGTGCTTGGGGCGCGGATGCCATTTTACTCATCGCCGCCGCATTGACTTTGGATGAGATGAAAGTCATGGAACAGCACGCATTCAATTTGGGTATGTCGGTATTGGTCGAAGTGCACAACCGCGAAGAATTGCACAACGCGCTCACATTGCAAACCCCATTGCTTGGTATCAACAACCGCAATCTGCGTACATTCGAGGTCAGTTTGCAAAACACCTTTGATTTACTCGCGGACATCCCTAAGGACAAAATCGTGGTGACTGAATCGGGCATTGCTACGACGGACGATGTGGCACAAATGCACGCGCACGAAGTTTATGCCTTTTTGGTTGGTGAAGCGTTTATGCGTGAAGCCCATGCGGGTGATGCGCTCAAAAAACTGTTTTTCTAAACCATGTCCCACATCGAATACGAAATCGCCTTGGACTTGGGTCACACTTGCCCCAACGAGGCTTTTGCATGGCTCTCGCAATTACCCGATTGCACCTATGTGCGCACCACGCAGTTGCTCAATATTTATTTTGACACCGCTAACCATGATTTGAAACAAGCCAAAGCCGCACTGCGTTTGCGATTTGACACCCAAGCCAACTGCTGGCTGCAAACCCTCAAAACCGCAGGACGCGAACACAACGGCATGAGTGCGCGCCAAGAGTGGGAAGTCGTGCTGCCCGCGTCAGAAACAGACGTACCTGCATGGCAACTCGAACTGTTCGCTCCCGATGCACAAACCTACCTTGCGCCCATCGCCGACAAAATGCGTCCGCTGTTTCACACCGATTTTAAACGCGATCTATTTGAGTACCAGCACGATGACGAGCAATATGAATGGGCAATTGACCGTGGTGAAATTCGCGCGGCGCACGGCGACAATGCCACACGCATCACCATCCAAGATTTAGAAATCGAACTCAAGCAAGGCAATCTTAATTCAATGCAAGCACTCGCTGAGCACGCGCGTACTGCGCTCAACGCCCAACCACAAACACTATCGAAAGCCGCGCGCGGTTATGGTTTGTTCTCAAGCACCAAATAAATATTCAGAGACCACTCTCTCACAATACAAAAAACCATGCCGTCATACCCGCGAAAGCGGGTATCCAGTTTGTCTCTCTAACTTTTTAGAATTTAAGGAAACACGGAACAACCCAATCCAATCTGCGTTCGAGATAAAAACAGTTCTGAACGCGAAGGAATGAGTGGGTCGTAGTCATTCTACGGCAGCCTGCTTATTTCGACAAAGTTTCAGATAGTCGGAAAACCAAAAACGCGGAATCCCGCGCTTTTGTCGTCCAATTTGGCAAAATCATCACAGCATCAACACATCCGAAATCCGTATCAATTCTTTATCAATCACGTGGTCTTTTTTAATCGCATCTGTGAGCGAAGTATAAGCGATTTGACCTGAAATCATCCCCGCCATCACGCCACGACGACCAACCATCAAGCCCTCCACCGCCGCCACGCCCAAACGTGAAGCAAGCACACGGTCGGCACAACTCGGTGAGCCGCCGCGCTGCAAATGCCCGAGCACCGTGA
>JAGNWC010000048.1 GCA_017986195.1 Hydromonas sp. | reverse complement strand
GTGCGTCACTCATGACGATGAGTGTGGTGGTGTGCAAGGCATCTACGGGGATTTGTAGCAAAGCGGGTTCAACCGCCAATGTGTTGATTATCGCCAACGCGGGCAGCCCTGTTGCAATGGTTTTGGGTGTGGTTTGTGTGCTGTCGGTCGCGTGGCTGTAGGTACAGTCTGTTGTATCTTGTGTGCCAATCGCCCACATCATACCTGCGAGCAAATACGCTTGCGCATCGTTCAATGGCTGCTCACCGAGTACCCAGTAGCGGGACTGGGCAATGCATTCGGGCAATTCGACCACAGGCGCATCAACCGCCGCCCCAGCCTCGACCAAACCACTGCGGTGTCGCCAACGCACATCGATACCCATGGCGTAGAGCCATGCGTCGTGGGCTTGCGGGTGTCGTTTGGCTAAATTCATGGTGTGACTTTTATTGGAAATTCGGTTGATATGTGTCTGCTCATCAAGCGCGCATCTTCGCGCTCAAATGTGTTGAGGGTGGGCGCATAATAACCCTTTCTACGCCCAACTTCAACAAAACCCAAGCCTTGATAGAGTTTCAAAGCAGGTTCGTTCGAGACGCGTACCTCTAAATGAACAGTGGCAATCTCTGTCGGTAGTTGGTCAAACAACTGCTGCAAAACCTGTTTGCCCAAGCCGCGTCCGCGCAGGTGATTTACCACACCGACACTGAGAATTTCGCATTCATCGAGCATGGTTCGCGCCACCACATACGCCAGTAATTGACCTGATTGTTCAACCACTGCGCCGATATACTCACCCGTGTGCAGCATGGGCGCGATATCGAGCACCTGCGCGTGCGTCCACGGATCGAGTTGCACAGCGGACTCTAAATCAGCCACTTCAGGCAAATCGTCGCAATGCAGGGCGCGTGAAACTGGCGTAGTCATTGGCACGCTCGATAATCGTAGGGTGGGCAAATAGTTTTATCATTTGCCCACGCTGGTACAGCGTGGGCAAGAAAAGCACTTACCCACCCTACGGTTAATGTGTTCGGTATTTGAATGATTTCGCGCATTATTTCCCACCCGCAATATTACGCTCGGCGATGGTCATAGCCACTTTATCGCGCACATACAGCGGTTGCACCTGCTCTGGTGCAATCGCGCGACCGTCTGTCCATGCGTGATTGGCAACGGGGAAAAAATGTTCGGCGTGCGGTGCGCTGTGGTCAATTTTTGCGATATGTATCTGTGGATTGTCTGTGCAGGCTTGCGTCACTTCATCAAACACCTGCTGTGCATTGCCCACCACCGCGCACGGCTGATTGACGGCACAGATGTGTTCAGCAAACACCGCAACATCATCCAAACTCGGCGCGGTACTTGTGTGCAGTTGCCCGTCGATAAATTGGTAATGCGCCCAATACACCTGCTGCATCCGTGCGTCCATGCCAACAATAACCTCCAAATACCCCAAAGCGAACGCCGCCACCGCCATGGCTTCCAACGAGGAATGCGCCAACACAGGTTTATTCATAGCAAACGCCAAACCTTGCGCTACCGCGACCGCCAAACGCACGCCCGTAAAGCCACCTGGCCCCACACCGACCACAATCGCGTCCAAATCGGCCAATGTCACATCGGCACTTGCCAATAGTTCACGAACCATCGGCAGTATCATCGCTGAGTGTTTTTGCTCTGAGAGTTCGTGTCGCGCGAGGATTTTTCCATGTGCTTGCACGGCGATGGAGCAGTATTGATTTGAGGTATCTAACGCCAGAAAATTTGGCAATACAGCAGCCACCATCACACCAAATCCGTTCTGCGCTGTGCTTGTGTCGGCGGTTCGCAATCAGGCACGAGCAGCACCACCACTTCACAGGCAATCCCTTCGCTGCGTCCCAAAAATCCGAGTTTCTCGCAGGTTTTCGCTTTGACATTGACATCGGCATACGCGCTTTGCAAATCCGCCGCGATGTTCTCGCGCATCGCGGGAATGTGCGCCATCATTTTCGGGGCTTGCGCGATGATGCTCGCGTCCAAGTTGCCGAGCACATAGCCTTTATCTAAAACCAGTTGATACGCGTGGCGCAACAGCACCCGACTGTCCGCGCCTTTAAATCGCTCATCGGTATCGGGAAAATGTTGCCCAATATCGCCCAAAGCCAATGCGCCCAACAGTGCATCCGTGACCGCATGCAGCAACACATCGGCATCCGAATGCCCCAATAAACCTTTTTCATAAGGAATGGTCACGCCGCCAATGATTAAGGGGCGATTGTCAACCAAAGCATGTACGTCAAAGCCCTGCCCGATGCGAAATAAATTATTCTTTTTCATCTTTCTTACCCGTGTTTTTATCCATCGTTTTATTCGTAAATGATATGCGGTCAAAACGTCTGCGGTATTGTAAGTCAATGCCATTATTGGTACCGCCCCGCAATACGATTTGCCATGAGCGCGACAATGACCACGTCATTTTGATGACACTGCTCACCGTATCAATCCCCTGTTCATAGGCAACACCAAAACGATCTGTGAATTGTTTGCCCACCCCCACATAAGTCCCCGCAGTGCCATCTGCTTTGTTACCAATCGCGCCCACATTGATGCTGTCGATGCCAAAACGCTCGGTAATTTTACGTCCTTGATCGGTACTGAGCAACAAACTCGCTGCTCCCGCAATCGCACTGATGTCATTGCCACTCAACTCTGCGGTTGAACGCCCAAACAACAACCACGCCAGTTTTTCTTCATCAGGCATATCGGGGGTTGATTGCAAACGCGCGCGCGTATCGGCAAGTGTGCCACTGACCTCTACGCCGACTTCGGTGGTGCTGATATTGCGACTGGCGAGGATATTGATACTGGGGTCATCCATCGGCCCTGCAAAAGTCACCAAACCGCGTTGCACCGTCAAGGTTTGCCCATAAAACAAATACGTACCACGGGTAATTCTAACCGTGCCATTCGCACGAATTTCAGGATTATCCGACTCCGAGTTCAGGCGCACATTACCTGTCATGTAAACATCCGCACCTTGCCCTTTGAAACGAAAATTATTGCCCAAATCCAGATTCAAATCCACTTGCGTGACATAAGCAACATCGGCTTGGGCTTGATTGTTCCCTGCGCTGACAGGTTTTGCCAAGTGCACATCATTGTCCAAACTGGGTGGCGGAAATGGTGGCATATCAATCAAGGCTTTATCCACTGAGACATTGCCTGTGATGGTGAATAAACGCACGCCATCAAAGCCCAACTGCGTCGTACCACTGAGCACCACTTCGCGATCAGGACGGGCAAATGGACGCAAGCGATTCATAATCATTTGTGCATTCACACCCTGTTTCACACCCCAGCCGACAGTTCCCTTAATCGATAATGTGCCTTCCACACCTTTGGCATCAAACTGCTCAAACACCATTTGTGAAGGTTCGATGCGAATGCGTGCGACACCATCGTTAAACCGCATGCCCTGCTCAAGTTCGTAAAAACTCAGGTTTTGTCCTGTCACCACACCCTCTGGAACCCAAGAAGACAATGTGCCTTTTAAAGTCAAATCCGCTTGGGCTTGACCATCGACACGCACATTGACCCCAAACAGATGATTGAACTGATTGAGCGCGTTCAATTTTGCATTGATGTTGACATTCAATGGCGATAGACCTGAGATCACCCAACCTGCGGCACTGTTGACCAAGCCCAAATTGCCTTGAATGCGATTTTGCCCAATGCTCGCGCCGTTGAGTTGACCCGACAAAGCCATTTGTGTGCCAGCGATACGCCCTTGAAAATCCATATCGGACAACTCAATGATGTTTTTGCGCCGCGCATCCAAAGCCACATTGCCACGTTCGCGCTCAAAATTAAATCCGCCTGAAGGTTGTGCCCCCATGGTGATGTCCCACTGCCCTTTCACTGCAAAATCATCCGACGGGTAAAAAGGTAGGGATATATTCAACCATGACAACCAGCGATTGGCGACCAAGTTTTTGACATTGCCCTTGGCGTTGATGCGCTGTCCTTGGATGCTGAATAAATCCATATTCAATTGTGCATCCTGCACCCTCGCGATAAAATTAGACAGCTTGAACTCTTGTTTTTCGTAACCGACCGCTGCGGCTTGTGCCATTTGCACGTTTGGTTGCCCGACATTGCGCAATTGATTGAGTTGTCCACGCCAACCGTCATTGGTCACAGAGCCTGAACCCGACACCTGCCCGTCCAAAATCCACTGTACGGCAGATTGCGCCGCCGTCGTTTTCGTCGCGGCACTGCCTTCTAAGACCACAATATTGCCCGCAAAAGTGCTGTTAAACTGATGTGATGCTTGCGTGCCGCGCACCGTGCCGTCGAGTGTTTTGATGTGCACACGTCCCACATCGTAACCCACCAGCGAGACATCGGCATTCATCGGGCCATTGTCACCCGTTTCCCACTGCCCGTTGACGCGAGCGGATTGAACACGGTTATCAAAGAACACCAATTGATTGGCTTGCAATTGCAGTTTGCCCCGCGGGCGCATGAGCGCGCCCGATAAATCACCCGTGGCATTCAAACTGCCCGCAAAACCAAACTGTAGTTGTGCCAAATTGGGTGCGCTGATATTCAAGTTGAGCCTGTCTTGTGGCTTGCCCAATGCGCCTTTGGCTTGAAAACGGTTCTCGCCAATGGTCACGTCGAATTGCCGCGCTTCGATTTTATCGGGCATCTCATACGTCACATCGACCTGTCCTTGAGCACTGGCATTTGCCCAACGGCTTTGTTGCAGTTCACCTTGCAAATTGAGTTTAAAGTTCGGTTTCAAATCACCGTTCACATCAAACGCCCCTGCCAATTGACTGCTTGGAAAATCGCCCAAGTCTCGTAAATTAAATTGCTGCGCGCTGAGTTTGCCCTCAAACGGCATGGTGTCCTGCATTTGAATTTTCCCGGCCAAGGCCAACTGCGCATCACCCAAACCGCTGATTTTCGCAGTTTGAATGTCAATCACATCATCGCTCATTAAAACACCTGCATCAATGCGCATATTCACCGCGCCCAACTGCGCCAATTGCCCGTCGTAGCGTTGGCTGCCTTTGTTCAAAGTGATTTTGATGTTGCCATCCAACGCCGTATTCAATAATTTTTGATGGATGGTTTTGAGATTGTAGTCCTGTACCTGCACATCAATTTGTCCCTGCTGATTTGCAAACGAGCCTGAACCCGTCAGACTGCCACCGTTCATCAACTGCACCTGCATATTACTCAAAGTTTGCCGCTCATCGGTCAGCGTGAAATCACCTTTGCCCGACACCACAGGGATGCCCAATTCAGACAGGGTCAATGGCAAACGATTGATGAGCGACCAATTGCCATTCACAGGTTTTCGAGTCAGATTGTCTGCGGAGTCGTTTAAATCGGTCGGATTGGCGTTCAAGCTCACATCCAAATCCGCCTGCGGCAAACTGCTCCAAAATAAATTCGGATTGATGCGCTTGAAGTCCACATGGCCTTGATGAATATACAGGCCATCAATCAACTGCATTTCAAGGTGCCCTTGACCAAACAATTGATTGACGCTGTCCTGCGCCGCATCGGCTTTTAAATCCAGACGCAAATGTTTCAAATCACCTTTGGCAATCAAATGTGCTGCGTAATCGTTGTTCTCATCACTGACTGTGGCATCCAATTGCCCATTCAACACAAAAGGCCTCAGTCCATTGATGTCAAACTGTCCTGTGTACTGCGCCCCTGCTTGGCGCAAATGCGTCAGATTGATGTGGTGTTGCACCTTATCGGTCAAGGCACTGCCCGCAATATCGACCAATTGTGTGGTTTTCAAACCTTGAATGATATTCAACTCGCGCACTTTCAAATCATCCACCGCCATCGCAAAAGGCATGCTGATTTTTTGAATCGGTGTGGACTCTTTGGTGGAGGGAAAGATTGAAATATCCACACGTTGGGCAGCGATGTGCGGCACATTCCAACGCACTGGCAAGACCTCCCACTGCCATGCACTGCTCAACTCATGAATATCAATATGCACCGTGCTCAAATGGATGCGAACAAACTCAGCACTACCACCTTTTGCCAAAGTGCCCGATACCCATTGCGCTTGAACATGCCCCACGCTCAAAACCTTGGCCGTTCGCCACAGCAAACGCGTACCACGTTCACTCTGTGCGGCGATGAATACGCTGGTCGCCAGCAGCGACAGCAATATGCCAAGCACCATAAATATTCGTAACAGTCGTTGCGCCATGGTTTTTGGCTGACGAGTGTCGCTCAAAGGTGCATTTTTATTGGCATCTTGAGGGGATAAATCCTCGGAATTTTGTACGTCATCCATTAAAACATAATCCCAATTGAAATATGCGGTGACAATTTTCTACGCGGATAACCATACGCCAAATCAAATTGTATCGGTCCGACTGGACTGCGCCAACGTGCGCCCATACCCACACCGTGATAGATTGGACGATTGCTTAATTTATCGGTCACACTTCCGACATCGTAAAACGCCGCCCAACCCCATGCATCGCTGAACCAGTGGGTGTACTCAGCTGAAGCCGTTGCCATAAACTGGGTTGGCAAAACATTGCCCATCGCCATTGAGCTGGGATCACCAATGCTTTGATAAGAATAGCCACGCAAAGAGCCACTGCCACCTGCCTTAAACAACAAACTGGAGGGTACATCATATAAATCATCACTGGTATTGATAAAACCGATTTCACCGCGCAAAACCAAAGAGTCTTTTTTAAAGAACGGGAAAAAATGACGATAACGCCCGTACCAACGCACAAAACTCGCAGTAGAGCCCATGGATTTTGAGGCAAGGCTAACCGATGCGTCCACAGCATAACCGCGACGGGGATAAGCGCGTGAATCAACATTAAATTTTGACCAATCCAAGCCAACAACCCACGCATGGCTGGCATCCTCACCCAAAGTACTGTTGTAATAATCTAAATTATAAGAAATTGCCGTGCGTTCTAATTTACGCGAGTAGCGTAGCCCCACTTGATACGTATCGTCTCGCACTGTCGTGGTACGGTCTTGATCTATTTTACCGAACAGACTCCACTGATAATGCTTTTTATTTTGCGGGGTTGAGAGCGACATTTGCCCGACGCGCTCTTTTTGTTGCCAATCGTAGCGGGTATCATAAATCCAGCCACGTTTAAACACATTGTAGTGGCTGTACTGAAGATTGGAGCGAAAACCTGTGTCCGTACCATAACCAACCATACCTTTAAAATTTGAACTCGGTAACTCAACCACACTGACCTTAATTGGGGTCAACTGCGCATCGTTTGGATTGGTATCAATATCCACAGTGACATTCGAGAAATAAGGTAAATCTTGCAACCTTTTTTGATAATCCAATAATTTTTGACGATTGTATGCCTCACCCACCTCAATCGCATTGACATTTTTAACCACATTTTCACGATAGCGACGCAGACCTACGACCTCTACATCGCCCAAAGTGAAGTAGGGACCTGAATCCAATATGGCGGCCACATCCGCGTTTTTTCGCGCCTCATCAATCATGGCTGAAGTCTCTTTGAACCGCGCGCCCGCGTATGCATCCGAACGAATTTTGCGCAACAACAGGGTTTTCGAAACAGACCATTCGTCTTGGGTAAAAGGCTCATCCTCTTGCAAAGACCAATCAAATTCCAACTCATCCGCACGTTCTTTATCCTGCTGCTTAATCAAGCCTTCAAGGGTCAATTTAGCCGAGCGAATTTTCACCTGCTCACCCAAGTCAATTTTAATGGTGTAGCTCGGACGACCCTGCGTGGGTACGGTGGATTTTGATTCGGATGGATTTTGGGGCTGCTCACTGATTCGTTGCGCTTCTTGGCGGGTCGCTTGTGCCGCATCAGCCGCGCTCAGTTGTGCATCCGTGCCCACCGTTAACCCTGTGCGATCATCTATCACCGTGATGCGGCTGT
>JAGNWC010000047.1 GCA_017986195.1 Hydromonas sp. | reverse complement strand
AAACTCAAACACATTTTCGGCAACTGCGTGGTTTTACCCGAACCCGTTTCGCCACAAATAATCACGACTTGGTGCTTGGCTATTAACTCACAAATCGCGTCTTTTTCTTGCGAGACGGGCAAAGTCTCAGGAAACTCAATGCGTTTTTGTAGCGATTGAATTTGCTCAAGACTCAATTGGGGCAATTTGGGTAATGGTTTTCCAACCACATCACGGGGCATGACTTTGGGCGCGCGCGCAGGTTTGGCTTGGGTGGTTTTTATTTGAGATGCTTGAGATATTTGTGCTGCTGTTTTGGCAGCGGCCGTTTTTAAACGCTGTTGCGCCCCTCGTTCTCGCTCGATTTGAGGGCGTTTATTGTTTTGATTTGTGGACGGCTTGTTGTCCTGTTTTACTTTGTGTTCCACACGAATACTCATTTAATGGTTGGTGTCTGCATGTAAAAAAGCCTTCGCGAGCGAAGGCTTTTCGTTAGCGTATCAAATATTAACTGCCATTACCAAAGCCACTGTTGGCAAGCGATGAATTACCACCCAACTCAACCCAGTCTTTCAATTTAACCGCATCGGCCACCCTTGAATCAGCCGAGCGAGAATCCAAAAACACCATGATTTTTGGCGTGCCATTGATGCGGGTTTGCAATACCAAACATTTGCCCGCAGCCCTCAAAGTACCAGTTTTTTGTAAACCAATGTCCCAACCCATATTGCGGGTAATCAGGCGGTTACTGTTGACATATTTTTTGTAATTGCCATCGGCAGTGTAGATGTACGCGCTGTCGTTGGTCGATAATTCACGGATGGCTTTATATTGAGTCGCGGCATTGACCATTTTTGCCAAATCCATCGCGCTGGCTTGATTGGCAGAAGACAAACCACTTGGATCAACAAATTGGGCAGAATACATATTGAGCATCGCTGCTTTGGCATTCATGGCTTGAATAAACGCACCCATGCCACCAGGATAAGTACGTCCCAAAGCGTACGCCGCGCGGTTTTCTGAAGACATCAACGCCAGTAACATCACATCTCGACGAGTCAACGTGGTGCCCACAGTCAAACGTGAACTTCGATAATGCGCCGCATCCTCATCGGTGATGGTGATGTACTCATTCATATCCAAACCTGCATCCAACACAACCATCGCGGTCATCAACTTGGTGATGGAGGCAATTGGCAAAGCGGTTTGTACATTTTTTTCGTACAAAGTTGTCCAACTATTTTGATCGACCACCAAAGCCACACTGGCACCCAAACCCACTGGATCATAGGTTTGATTCAAACCAAATTGACGCGCATAAGAAACTGGCTTAGACACACGCGGCACTGAGGGCACACGCACCACAGGTTTTGGCGCGACCACGACAGTCGAAGGTTTGTAAGAGACTTTAACCACCTTACGTGTCGATTTCCTTGAGTCTGCTTGGGTCACCGCTTTTTGAACTTTAGCAGGCTTACTGCTTTTCGAAACTTTTTGTGCTTGGCTTTTCCGCTCAACAGTAGATGAGACAGCTTTTGAGGTTTTTTTGCTGTTTACTTCCGACTTGACCAATTTATTGGTTTTAATCGTTGTTTTCGCGACGGCTGCTTTTTCAACTGCCTTTGTCACCGTTTTTGTGGGTGTCTTGGCGGCAACAGGTAAAGCAAAAACCATTGAAGACACGATACCTGCCAAGCCAATTTTTGTCATTTTTTTCATAAAACACCTCACTTATCGAATTTATTTTACCAACAGGAGACCATCCCGATATTCATTGCAATTTATTGAAAACATCACGCGTATTGAATGCGTTTAATTGAGTTGTTTCAATTTTACGATAATTTTCTTATATATCAAAGAGTTTTATTGGTTTTATAAAGAAAAATATGCGAATGTGGATGAAGTTTGATAATTTGCACACTCAAGCAAATGTTTTAAATCGACTTTCAATCACGGCAAATGGTCATAAAAACATCACTTAATTTAAATCTTTATAAACCACTTCAGTGATTTCGATTATTTCTATCCCTTTTGGGGTGTGCAATCGAACCTCATCGCCCTCTCTTTTTTTCAGTAAGGCTCGCGCAATAGGACTCATCCAACTCACATAATTTTTATCGGTATCAATTTCATCGCGCCCGACTATGCTGATGGTTTCTTCAGCTTGCTCTGCTTCACGCCAATACGTCACCGTTGCGCCAAAAAACACCTGTCCATCATGAGGTTGTGCTGCAGGATCAACCACAACCGCACTTTCCAAGGCTTTGCTCAAAAATCGCGTGCGTCGATCGATTTCACGCAGACGCTTTTTGCCATACAAATAATCGCCGTTTTCCGAACGATCACCATTTTTCGCCGCCCAAGAAACGATGCTCACCACCTCAGGTCGCTCAACATCGAGTAACTGCAACAACTCGGCTTTGAGGCGCGCGTACCCTTGAGGGGTCATGTAGTTTTTAATCGCGGTTGACTCACTCATGTTCAATCTCTGTTAAATCACGGGGTATATTCTGCAACAACAAACGTGCATCGTTGATTTTGAGAAAATTCGCATCGGACAACTGTGCACGCCAGCGTCGCGCACCCGCAACACCGTGAAACAAATTCAACCAATGGCGCGTCATATTGCGCAGTGGCACGTCCTGCTCAATTTGCGACTGTGCATAGCGCACCAATTGCTCAAGTATTTCCTCGCGCGTCGGTACGGGCACATTGGTTTGTCCAAAAAAACGCGCGTCAACCTGCGCCAGTGCATACGGCTCGTGGTAAAACCAACGCCCGACCATCACACCATCAACTTTCTGCAATTGCTGGGACACCGATTCATAGTCGCTGATGCCGCCATTGATGCTGATATGCAAATCAGGGAAATCATGCTTCAAACGTTGCACCACGTCATAACGCAGAGGTGGAATGTCACGGTTTTCTTTTGGGCTCAAGCCTTTGAGCCAAGCATTGCGCGCGTGTACGACAAACACCCGCACCCCAGCCTGCGCCACAGTACCAATAAAATCACGTACAAAGCCATAATCTTCGTTTTTATCCAAACCGATGCGGTGTTTAATCGACACCTCGATGTCCGCCGAATCACGCATGGCTTTCACACCGTCAGCAACTAAATTCGGCTCGTGCATCAGACACGCGCCAAACGCCCCACTTTGCACACGCTCAGATGGGCAACCACAGTTGATATTGACTTCGTCATAACCCCAGTCTTGGGCGATTTTGGCGCAACGCGCGAGCAAATCAGGCTCAGAGCCGCCGAGTTGCAAAACAATCGGATGCTCCGCTGCGTTAAAGTCCAAATGCCGATGCGCGTCGCCATGCAAGATGGCGTTGACATTGACCATCTCAGTGTAGAGCAAGACATTTTTTGACAGCAAGCGATGAAAGTAGCGACAATGGCGGTCAGTCCAGTCCAACATCGGTGCGACCGATAATCGGCGTGCTGTTTCTAAAGTGGTGGGTAAAGACATGTGGCGGCGTGCAACGGTATTGTTGGTTTGAATTATTTTTGTTTGACTTGACAATCGTGACACACGCCGTACAGCGTCATTGCACGCTCCTGAATCACAAAACCATATTCTGCAGCGATTTCATTTTGGCGTTGTTGAATGGGTGCATCGTTGAACTCAATCACCTTACCACAACTCAAACACAATAAATGGTCATGTGGCTCGCCACCATTTAATTCATACAGTGCTTTACCTGATTCAAAATTACGGCGAATCAGTAAACCCGCTTGCTCAAATTGCGTGAGCACGCGATAAACAGTCGCCAAGCCAACATCCATATCCTCAGTTAACAATAAGCGATACACATCCTCGGCACTCAGATGATGTTGTTCACCTGTTTTTGTATTTTGAAACAGTTCCAAAATTTTTAAGCGCGGTAAAGTGACTTTTAATCCGCTACTTTTTAATTCCTGAGAGTTACTCATCATCAATTCACATTCATTTGTTTAAACGCTAAGAGACACCATTAGCCACAATTATTTATTCGCGCCGACCCACTTACAGCCAACTCGGGGGCAATTTATGTTAATCTTACATGAATTCAATTGCCTTGACACGAAATACCATTCGTGTCATTTAACACAGACAATACAGGAATCAATATGAAACAAAAAATGACTCGCATCAGTTTAATCGCCGCCATGATTTTTGGGCTGAGCGCGTGTGTGAACGTTCCTTACCGCGCACCCATTCAGCAAGGCAATGTGATTGAAGAGGGCCGTGCCAAAGCAATTCAACAAGGTATGAGCAAGACAGATGTTGCCAACATCCTTGGCACACCAATATTGCAAAACCTATTTCACAAAGATCGCTGGGATTATATCTACCTTTTAGATGAGCAATATCGTGACGCACAACAGGAGCGTGTGAGCATTTGGTTTACCAATGGCATTGCCACCAAGGTGGAACATACTAAAGTCGCACCATAATATCGCTCTCGAAATTTATTCAATATCCTACTGAGTTAACAATGAAATTAGTCATCACAGGTGCGTCTGGACGCATGGGACGCATGTTGATTGAAACAGCACTGTCCAATCCTCAAATCACCCTATACGGCGCGGTGGACTCTGCGCAAAGTCCTTTCATCGGTAAAGACGCAGCGGATTTTTTAGGTCTCACAACAGGTGTCAATATCGTTGCAGACTTTGGCACAGCGATTCAAGGCGCGGATTGCGTGATTGATTTCACCCGTCCCGAAGCGACCTTGGACTATCTGCCGCTGTGTGCACAAGCAGGCGTGAATTTGGTGATTGGTACGACAGGGTTTGACGCGGCGGGCAAAGCATTGATTGCCAAAACCGCCGAGCAAACAGGCATCGTGTTTTCTCCGAATATGGGCATTGGTGTCAATGCCACATTTAAAATCCTCGAACTCGCCGCCAAAATTCTCAATCAAGGCTACGACATCGAAATCATCGAAACCCACCATCGCAACAAAGTCGATGCGCCGTCAGGCACGGCTTTGAAAATGGGTGAAGTGGTCGCTGAGGTTTTGGGGCGCGATTTAAAGCAATGTGCGGTTTACGGACGCGAAGGCATCACAGGCATTCGTGATGAACAAACCATCGGTTTTTCAACCATACGCGGTGGCGATGTGATTGGCGACCATACGGTTTTATTTGCGGGCGCGGGCGAGCGCATCGAAATCACCCACAAATCGTCTTCGCGCCAAACCTATGCCACAGGCGCAATACGCGCGGCACTTTTTTTGAACGCACGCAAACAAGCAGGCTTGTTTGATATGCAGGATGTTTTGGGTTTGAATACGATTTAATATGTTGCGTAAAAACTGGGTATTTTGGCTCAACAGTACGTTATTACATGGTATTGTGATCGTGTTGTTGTGGTTTCCACAACCCTTGCATTTTCCCACCCGCGCCGATGTCATGGATGCCTGGAAAAACGCCGCTCTGTATTTTGAACGCACATTGCATCCCGAACAATTCGCACGCGCTGAGCAAGAAACCAAAGCCGCTGCGCAACAGCGCATTGCCCAGTTACCACCCGCCTTAATCACACGCGCCAAACCACTGAATAAGGTGATTCAAATTCGTTGTCCAAAAGATGCACGCATGGCGAAACTGCATGGCAATGTGTTTCTCACAGCGGACATTGACGCACAGGGAAAAGTCGGTAAGGTTGTGGTCATTGAACCCGCGCCCAACGCGCAAATCAACCAACTTATCGTGCGCAGTTTTGCCAAAGCACGCTTTGCGCCTGCAATCGATGCGATGCAAAAACCCGCGCCCGATCAAATTCATTTCAACTGGCCATACGACTGCCGCAAATAAGTTAAAATTTCAACCATTCCATCTCACCGACACACGACTTATGAACTCATTTAACCTACAACACTTCTGGCAACAAGGCGACAGTTTTGCGCATTTCGTCGCAATTGTACTGCTCATTATGTCGATCCTCAGTTGGGGCGTGATTGCCCTGCGCACCATGATGGTCATGCGTATGCGTCACCTTAGCGATGCAATTGAAAGCTTTTGGGACAATATGGACTCGGACACGCAAATTCCCACCATGCAAAAACTGGATCGCGAAAACTTGGTCACACCACTGGCAATGGTGGCTAAAAACGCGCCCGATACATCCACATTAGAACGCAAACTATCCAGCGCGGTGCGTCAATCTGAACACACATTGGAGCAGGGGTTAACTTTATTGGCAACCGTTGCCTCGAGCGCGCCTTTTGTCGGATTGCTCGGCACAGTTTGGGGGATTTACCGCACCCTGACCACCGTGGCCGCTGATGGACAAATGGACATCAATGCGATTATTGGACCCGTGGGTGAAGCCCTGATTATGACGGCATTTGGCTTGGCAGTGGCATTGCCCGCCCTGTTTGCCTACAATTTCTTCAGCCGCAAGAACCAAACTCAGTCAAACGAAATTGATGCGTTTGCGCATGACTTGGTGGCCATCTGCTCTGAACGCAAAGGACACTAATCATGGCATTTTCCACAGGTGGTTCAGGTAAAAAACACACCGTACTCTCAGACATCAACATCACACCGATGGTAGACGTGATGCTGGTGCTGTTGGTCATCTTCATCATGGCTGCGCCACTGATGACCCAATCGGTCAAGGTCAAAACTGCCAATTCCAAAGCCGCCTCCAATCAAGCGAAAACCCCACCCGTGGTGCTTGCCGTCAATGCACAAGGTCAATATTTTGTGGGCACAACTCAGGTCAAAGAAGCCGAGTTATTGGCAACCCTCAAAGCCCTCGCCGAAAAAGACGCACAAACCACCATCCTAATTCGCGCGGATAAAAACATTCCGTATGCAAAAGTCGCGCAATTACTCTTGGCGAGTCAAGGCGCGGGCTTGGAAAAAGTCAGCATCGACACCCAAGCCACAGGACAATAAGCCGTGGCTTTCTCGGCAATCCTCAAAAAAATTCGCAAGATAAAATGTCTTGCCCACCCTGCACTGCTCTTGTTCATTTCAGGCATTGCCCACGCCCAACCCATCAGCGTCTCCGATGACACGGGGCAAAAACTGCAATTTTCTCAACCCGTCCAGCGCATCATCGCGCTCTCACCTGCGATTACCGAAAACCTGTTTGCCATCGGTTTGGGTGAGCGCATCGTTGGGGTCAGCAGTTACTCGGATTATCCAGCGCAAGCCAAGCAAATCGCCATCGTCAGTGACCACCAATCAATTGATTTAGAAACCATACTCAAACTCAAGCCCGATGTGGTGGTGGCATGGCACGGTGGACAATCGCCTGCGCAATTATCGGTGCTCAAACAACTGAACATTCCAATTTTTTTTCAAAAAATCAACACCTTAGCCGACATTCCCATCTCACTGATGCGTCTGTCGCAAATGGCGGGTAATCAATCAATCGCCGCGCCGATTATCGCCAATGCCTACGCGCGCATTCCATTGATTGCCCAAGCCCCCACACCGATATTGCCTGCGTTTTATCAAGTTTGGGGACAACCTTTAATGACACTCAATCAGGACAGTTGGGTGTCCGATGCACTCGCACGCTGTGGCGCACAAAATATTTTTGCTGATTTACCCATCAGCGCACCCACGGTGAATGTAGAAAATGTGATCAAGCGCAATCCCGCACTCATCATCACCGCCTCAAACCATGCCCAACCTGACCATACACTCAATATGTGGCACAATTGGCACGAAATGTCCGCGCTCAAGCATCAAGGGTTGTTGTTTACCGATGCGGATTTGATGAACCGCGCGACCTTGCGCACCTTGATTGAAAGTGAACGTCTGTGCACGCAAATCGCACACGTTCGCACACGCATCAACCCATAAGGTGTAAGAAATCATCGCGTTGTTTACACTTTTTTCACTAAGATCGCTTGAATTTTTTGCTTAGCGAATTTTCCATCGATTTTTCATGTTGTCAAGGACTATGCGGCTTTGCCGTGAGTTTCTCATCCTTGACAACACGAAAAATCGACGTTTTGGTCTGTAAGCAAAAAATCCAAAAGTGTAAACAACGC
>JAGNWC010000046.1 GCA_017986195.1 Hydromonas sp. | reverse complement strand
TCAAGGCGGTTTTTGTCGCACCTGGCAACGCAGGCACAGCGTACCTGCCCAAAACCACCAACATCACGCAGGTGGACAACGCCGCATTGGTGCAATTCGCAAAAAATAATCAAATCGCCTTGACCGTGGTGGGTCCCGAAGCACCGCTGGCAAAAGGCGTGGTGGATGCGTTTCGTGCTGAGGGTTTGGCAATTTTCGGTCCTACCAAAGCGGCGGCACAATTGGAAAGCTCAAAAGCCTTTGCCAAAGACTTCATGGCGCGCCACGGCATCCCGACCGCATTTTACGGTACATTCACCGATGCCCAGTCCGCACACGATTATGTGACACAACACGGCGCGCCAATTGTGATTAAAGCCGATGGACTGGCAGCGGGTAAAGGCGTTGTCGTTGCCATGACGGAAACCGAAGCACATCAAGCAATTGACGACATGCTGGAAGGCAACCGTTTGGGCGATGCGGGTGCGCGCGTGGTGATTGAAGAATTTCTCGCGGGCGAAGAGGCCAGTTTCATCGTGTTGTGCGATGGCGAGCACGCACTGCCTTTGGCAACCTCGCAAGACCACAAACGCTTACTCGACGCGGATGCAGGACCGAATACGGGCGGCATGGGCGCGTATTCGCCCGCACCTGTGGTCACTGATGCGGTGTATGAGCGCGCCATGCGCGAGGTGATTCATCCCACATTGGATGGCATGAAAGCCGATGGCATTGTATTCACTGGTTTTTTATACGCGGGCTTGATGATTTCGCCCGATGGCTCGATTAAGGTTTTAGAGTTCAACTGCCGCATGGGCGACCCCGAGACACAGCCGATTATGCGTCGTTTAGAATCCGACTTATACGACGTATTGCTCGCAGGTGCTTTGGGTCAACTGGATCAAGTGCAACTACACTGGTCAAAAAACGTCGCACTCGGTGTGGTGCTCGCAGCGTCGAAATACCCCGATACTCCGCGCACGGGTGATGTGATGCGCATTGCCGCCGATACCGATGAATGCGTGACGTTCCACGCGGGCACAGCATTGGACAAAGAAGGCAACACCCTAACCGCAGGTGGACGAGTATTGTGCGTCACCGCCACCGCACCAACCCTGCGCGAAGCTCAAAACACCGTGTATGCGCACATCAAAAATATTTCGTTCGATGGCATGCAATACCGCAGCGACATCGGCTATCGCGCTGTGGATTTGATTTAAAAACATGGACAACGCACGCATCATATTGTTGTTTGGCGGCAGTTTTAACCCACCGCATTTGGCGCATTTTGAATTGGTGCACGCCGCGTTGTCCGCTTTAAAACTCAAGCATTGCGAGATGATTCCCAGTGGCAATCCGTGGCAAAAACCCCATGTCGTGCCTGTACAGCACCGTTTGGCAATGCTTGAATTGGCAGTACACGATGATGCCCAACGCTGGCAAAACCTCAACCCAACAACGCCTTATCCGATTAACATCAATCCGATTGAAACCCTGAGCCATCAAGCCTCCTACACCATAGACACCTTGAGCCAACTGCGTTCACTCAACCCCCATGCCACGTTTATTTGGCTGATTGGCTCAGACCAATTGGCCAATTTTCACACTTGGCGTGACTGGCAAGGGATTTTGAAACACGCACACATCGCTGTCGCTCAACGCGCAGGACACGAAATATCCTCAGAGCAATTGAGCGATGGTGTGCTGCGTACCTACTATCAAAAGCACCACTGCAACGCACAGTCCAATCAATGGCGAACCCAGACGTATGGATTGTTTATCGAATTTACAGCACCACTGATGGATGTCTCATCGACCCAAATTCGCAAACAACTGCAACAGCATCCTGACTCACCCGAATTGGACAAATGCCTCACCAAAAATGTGCAAACTTACATATTTGAGCAAAATTTATACCAATAATTGATTTTAATTTATTTTTAATGCTGCGTTGCAACACAGTAAATTTGACACACTATCATCATTTATAGCAGCAAATATACAATTTTCACCCGAAATTACGCCATCTTACAGCCTTACACCCCGTAAAAACCCCATGCTTTTTTAAGCGCACCACAAAAAGGCATTGCAACGCAACAACGAAACATGAAATAAATTCTTGTCAACAGCATCAACCCTTGATATAGTCTGCGAACTCTCAAGTTTCTTCAATGTACAGAGGGGTTCGTCAGTCGGTTTTTTCGCACTCAATGGGTGCTCACTTCGCGCTAATCGACTTGGCAAATACGGCTGAATTGGTAAAGAAGTTTGGCAGGAGACAATCACACAACGAGCACGCTCGTTGATAATAAAAACAAAAGGCGACCTGATGATTCAGGTCGCCTTTATAATTTTAGCCTTGGTTTTACTTGGACGCATCCGTTACATTGCACCCAACAATGTAGCGATAAATACCGCCAGTCCCAACCAATGATTATGTAAAAACGCTTTAAAACAGGCATCACGCTCACGCCCACGGATGAGCGTGTAGTGATAAACGGCAATCCATGCCGCAACAGCCAACCCCACAAAATACCCAGCATTCCAGCCTGCCTGCACACCCAAAACCACCATCATCATGATGAACACGGCGTAGCACAACATAACCGCCGCCACATCAAAACGTCCGAAGGTAATGGCCGAGGTCTTGATGCCGATTTTTAGATCATCATTTTTATCGACCATCGCATATTCGGTGTCATAGGCAATGGTCCAAAATACATTGGCGAGCAACAACCACCATGCCACGGCAGGCACTTGATTTTGCACTGCTGCGAATGCCATCGGAATACCAAAACCAAACGCGATGCCCAAATACGCCTGCGGAATCGCAAAAAACCGTTTGAAAAATGGGTAGGACGCCGCAAGCACCAAGGCAATTAACGACAACTGACGCGCCAAGGGGTTGAGAAACAACAGCAACAACGCGGCACACAAGGTCAAGGCCAATGCCAACAACAAGGCCTCTTTACCACTCACCTGACCACTGGTTAACGGGCGGTTCGCCGTGCGCTCAACATGTAAATCAAAATTTCGGTCGGCGTAATCATTGACCACACAACCAGCCGAGCGCATCAGCACCGTGCCCAAGACAAACACCAACACCACACCCATTGAGGGCACACCCGCACTCGCCCAAACCAAGCCCCACAAGGTTGGCCAGAGCAGCAATAAAATCCCAATCGGTTTATCCAAGCGCGCCAAACGCCAATACAATTGCAAACGATTCATTTTACCCATCCAAAAACTGATCCGCCCCTACAACAAAACGCATGACTTCATCCAAATGCCCGCCGAAATCGGTGATGTTGTGGTCTGCACCCGCCACCACAATTTGCCGCGCGCCCGCAAGGTGTCGGATGGCCTGTTGCGCATCCAGCACCTCATCAGCCGTACCAACCAATAACAAACATTTATCCAACTGAGTGAACTGCGCCGTGTAATAAGGCTTGAGTTCATCGACATAGTGGCGATGATCGGTATCCAATTCATCGATATCATAGCGCGCGTGGTTGTCATCACGCTCCAAATCCACCCACGGTGTGATGGCAGGGTTGATAAGCGCGCAACGCAAGCCGAATTTTTCTGCCAAATACAAAGCGTAAAAGCCACCAAGCGATGAACCGCAAATTGCGGTCACCGAGTGCTGTGCAATCAGGCGTTCACACAGAGTGATGGCTTCAAGCGGCGAGAGGGGCAACTGCGGCACGACGGGCGCGGGCAATTGATGTTGCGCACAGTAGTCAATCACCGCAAGGGCTTTGTCTGAATTGGGCGAGGAGCGAAAGCCGTGGAGGTAGAGTAAGGTCATATATCGGTCTTATTTGAGCGCGTCCAATAATTTTTGATGCACCCCGCCAAAACCGCCATTGCTCATCACGAGGATATGGTCGCCCGCTTGGGCTTGGGCTTTGACCGCTTGTACCAATTCATCCAAATCGCTGAACGCCTGTGCTTTGTCTCCCAAAGGCGATAACGATTCCGCCAAATCCCAGCCGAGCGCACTCGAACCTTCGGTTGCGCCATAACCAAACACCCAATCGGCATCGCGCAAAGAATCAGGCAAAGCCGCTTTCATCACGCCTAATTTCATGGTATTGGAACGTGGTTCAAGCACTGCCAAAATTCGCCCAGCACCAACCCGCTTGCGCAAACCCGCCACCGTGGTCGCAATCGCAGTCGGATGGTGGGCAAAATCATCGTACACCGTGATGCCATGGATCACACCTTTGATTTCCATGCGGCGTTTGGGCATGAGGTAGCGCGAGAGCGCGTCAATCGATGTGCTCGGCGCAACGCCCACATGGCGCGCAGCGGCGATTGCCGCCAGCGCATTCAAGCGATTGTGCGCCCCCGTCACATCCCAATGCACACGCCCTTGCAGTTTGCCCTCAAACAAGATATCAAAACTGTCGTCATCGCCGACATTGGCAATCTGCCAATCGACCATATCAGCACCTGAGCCAAAGCGCGCAATCGGTGTCCACGCGCCTTTATTTAAAGTTTCATCGAGTGCAGCTTCATGCGCATTAGAAACAATCAAACCATTGTGAGGAATCGTGCGCACGAGGTGGTGAAACTGCGTTTGAATCGCCGCTAAATCAGCGAAAATATCCGCGTGGTCAAATTCCAGATTATTTAAAATCACCGTGCGGGGGCGGTAGTGTACAAACTTACTGCGCTTATCAAAAAACGCCGTGTCGTACTCATCAGCCTCAATCACGAAAAACGGATCATCGGTCAAACGTGCCGAAATACCGAAATTATTTGGCACACCACCAATCAAGAAACTCGGATTCAAACCCGCATCTTCGAGTAACCACGCGAGCATGGCACTGGTGGTGGTTTTGCCATGCGTGCCCGCCACCGCGAGCACCCATTTACCATGCAAAACGTTCTCTGCCAACCACTGCGGGCCCGAAATATACGACGCACCTGCGTCCAAAATCGCTTCCATCAAGGGATTGCCACGCGAGACCACATTGCCAATCACAAACACATCGGGTTTTAAATCCAATTGGCTTGCGTCAAAACCGCTAATCAGTTCAATTCCTTGGGCTTCCAATTGCGTGCTCATTGGCGGATAGACATTGGCATCGCAGCCCGTGACGCGATAACCCGCCTGTTTGGCAATGGCAGCAATCCCGCCCATAAAGGTGCCGCAGATGCCGAGGATATGGATGTGTTTTTGCATAACGATTCGCTGATGGATACAATAAATGCGTATTGTAGCCGATAGCGAAGCCGCATATAAACAGGGTTCTCAATTTATCGACGCAAATCGCGATATGCACACACATAAAAAAACAGACCAACGGGTTGTCAGTCTGTTTTTTTACACTCAGGCGTTCAAAGTGCCAAACGCGCGCGCGCTGCTTGGTACTCCGCTTCCAATTGATTGACCAACTCCGCCGTCGGCAACACTTCATCAATCACTGCCACACCTTGACCCACGCCCCAAATGTCTTTCCACGCTTTCGCCGCACTGTTGCCGCCTGAACCAAAATTCATTTTGGATTTATCTGCTTCAGGTAAATGGTCGGGGTCTAAACCTGCTTTGACGATGGATTCGCGCAGGTAGTTGCCATGCACGCCCGTGAATAAATTGGTGTAAATCACATCCGACGCGCTCGCTTGGGTGATGCCATTTTTATAATCGTCAGAAGCGTTCGCCTCTGTGGTGGCGATAAAACGCGTGCCCATATATGCCAAATCCGCACCCATAGCTTGCGCCGCAAGCACCGCATCGCCATTGGCAATGCTGCCTGAGAGCACAATCAAGCCATCGTAAAACTCACGAATTTCACCCACCAAAGCAAATGGACTGAGCGTGCCCGCGTGTCCACCCGCACCTGCGGCGACCAAAATCAAGCCATCCACGCCCGCTTCAAGGGCTTTTTTCGCATGACGCGCATTGATCACATCGTGCAAGACGATGCCGCCGTAGGCATGTGCACCATCGACCAATTCTTTCGGTGGGGCTTGTAGACTGGTGATGAAAATCGGCACTTGGTGTTTGAGACACACGGTGATGTCTTCTGCCAAACGTGCATTCGATGGGTGGACGATTTGATTGACGGCGAATGGCGCAGGGTTGCCACCTGCGGCTTTGTCCGCCGCCAAATTGGTTTGTAAATCCGTCAGCCACGCATCCAGCGCACCTTCGCCTCGTGCGTTGAGCGCGGGAAATGAGCCAACAATGCCCGCTTTACACTGGGCTTTGACTAACTCAGGATTGGACACGATAAACATCGGCGAGCCGATGATGGGCAGGCGCAGCTGCGATAATGCGGCGGGAATACTCATGAAATCTCCTTTGTGGTTATGTCTGATGGTGTCTCGCCACTCTTTTTTAGAACGGTCGTGCGGAAAATTATACCCGAAACATTTATTTTTAAAACCATTATTTTTCAATTTCTTAAAACCCCTGCCATAAAAGCCTACCACCGCCACGCTTTAAGGTCAATCACAATGCACTGTGCATATTTCATCAATCTGTCATCGGTCTTTAATCACTTCGTCATATTTGCCCACTACCATACGCCACAATCAAGACGATGATAAAGGAGGTGGCTATGGACACTCAAGTAACTTTAGGTAAAAAACCCAAGCAGCACCGCACCCTGTGGATTTCGGATGTGCACTTGGGCACGCGCAATTGCCAAGCGCGCGCTTTGCTGGACTTTATAGCGCACAACGAGGCAGAAACGATTTATTTGGTCGGCGACATTATCGACGGCTGGCAATTGAAAAAACGTTGGTACTGGCCGCAGCCCCACAACGATGTGATTCAAAAACTCCTGCGCAAAGCGCGCAAAGGCACACGGATTGTCTATATCACGGGCAATCATGATATGTTTATCCGCGACTTCATTGAAAAGTTGGATGAAGGCGATGGGCGCATACCGAGCATCGAAATGGGCGGGATTGAGTTTGTCGATGAGGTCATTCACACCACCGCCGATGGGCGAAAAATTTGGATTTTGCACGGTGATTTATTTGATGGCGTGGTGCAAAACATGCAGTGGTTGGCAAAAATCGGCGATGAGTTGTATATGTTCGCGCTCAAAGCCAATCGTTGGCTCAATTTGTGGCGCGCCAAAATGGGTTGGGAGTATTGGTCGCTGTCGCAGTTTCTCAAAGACCGTGTCAAAAATGCGGTCGCCTACATCGATAGTTTTGAAACTGCGGTTGCCAGTGAAGCGCAACGCCGTGGTTGCCAAGCCGTACTGTGCGGTCACATCCATAAAGCACAAATGCGCGACATCAATGGCGTGACCTACCTCAACTCAGGCGACTGGGTCGAGAGTTTAACGGCGGTCGCTGAGGATGCACAAGGTCAGTTGTCGATTATTGAATGGGGCAAATTGAGCCATCGCGCCCTCGAAGTCGCACCTGTGACCAGCGAAGTGATGGCAGCACCAGAACCTACGCACGATGAAGCATGGGCGGCGAGTGTGGCGAATATATTGCGCACCACGCGCAGAGCCTTTTTACCACCAAGTACGCATTGGGTGAGCCTATGAATATCATGATTGTGACCGATGCTTGGGAGCCACAGGTCAATGGCGTGGTGCGCACCATTCAAGCGACCAACCGCGAGTTAACGCGCATGGGGCATGAGGTCTCCATGATTACGCCACTGAGTTTCACCACAATGGCGTGTCCGACCTATCCTGAAATCCGATTGTCGCTGCTTCCCTATCGTCGTTTGGCGCAGATGATGGCAGAGTCCCAACCCGATGCGATTCACATCGCCACCGAAGGTCCGCTCGGCATGGCGGCGCGCCGTTACGCGCTCAAACATCGCTTGCCATTTACCACCGCTTATCACACGCGCTTTCCCGAATACGTCAAAGCGCGCTTTGCGATTCCATTGGCGTGGACGTATCGATTTTTGCGTTGGTTTCATGCGCCTGCGCAATACATGCTCGCGCCGACTCAAGTGGTCATCGATGATTTGAAGCGTTATGGATGTACCAATGTTGCATTGTGGACACGCGGCGTGGACACAG
>JAGNWC010000045.1 GCA_017986195.1 Hydromonas sp. | reverse complement strand
GCACGCGTTGATGGATGATTTTGGCTCGGCAATCAGTCACTGAACTGCCCATTTTGCCGCATCTCTATTGAAATACTCGGCATCACCCCAAATTAAGAATCAGTACAGGCAGAATGTATCGCCTGATTGATGAAAGGGGTGCTCTAAATGAATTTAGAAAAACTCACCAGCAGTTTTCAAACTGCACTACAGCGCGCGCAATCGCTCGCCGCTGAAAAATCACATTCCTCGATTGATGCCGCCCATATTTTCTCTGCGATGGTTGAGGATTTAGACAGCAGCGTGCCTGCCCTATTGCGTTACGCGGGCATTGATTTGGCGCGGGTGCGCGCCATCCTCAAAGAGGCTTTGGCGAATTTACCAACTGTGGCCGAATCGGGGCTGCCGATGCTCTCGTCAGAATTGGTACAAACTATTGGGCGCGCGGAGCAACATGCACAAACCTATGGCGACAGTTATGTCGCTTCGGAAATGTTTTTGCTCGCCTTGGTCGATGACAAAAGTCGCCACTCATTGAAAAAATCCTTAAATGGCTTGGGCTTGAATGAAAAAACCTTGCTCGCCGCGATTGAAAGTATCCGTAAGGGGAAAAATGTGGACCATCCAAATGCTGAAAACACGCGTGAAGCGTTGAAAAAATACACCTTAGACCTGACCGCGCGCGCGCGCGAGGGCAAACTTGACCCCGTGATTGGGCGCGATGACGAAATTCGCCGCACGATTCAAATTTTGCAACGCCGCAGTAAAAACAACCCTGTGTTGATTGGCGAACCAGGTGTCGGTAAAACCGCGATTGTAGAAGGCTTGGCGCAGCGCATCGTCAATGGCGAAGTGCCCGACAGCCTGCAAAACAAACGCATTTTGGTGCTCGATATGGCCGCCTTGTTGGCGGGTGCGAAATACCGTGGTGATTTTGAAGAGCGTTTAAAAGCCGTGCTCAACGAGGTTGAGCAAGACGCGGGGCAAACCATCATGTTCATCGATGAAATTCATACGATGGTCGGTGCGGGTAAAGCCGAAGGCTCGATTGACGCAGGCAATATGCTCAAACCTGCACTGGCGCGTGGCGATTTGCATTGTATTGGCGCGACCACTTTGAACGAATACCGCGAATCACTCGAAAAAGATGCCGCGCTTGAGCGTCGTTTCCAAAAAGTGTTGGTCGAAGAGCCGAGCGTGGAATCAACGATTGCGATTTTGCGCGGCTTGCAAGAAAAATACGAAGTGCATCACGGCGTTGAGATTACCGATCCTGCGATTGTGGCGGCGGCGACCTTGTCGCACCGTTACATCACTGACCGTTTTTTGCCCGATAAAGCGATTGACTTGATTGATGAGGCAGCGGCACGCATCAAGATTGAAATTGATTCCAAACCTGAGGTTTTGGACAAACTTGATCGCCGTTTGATTCAGTTGAAAATTGAACGCGAAGCAGTCAAACGCGAAAAAGACGATGCCTCTAAAGCACGCTTGGGTATTATTGAATCTGAAATCAAAGATTTAGAAAAAGAACTGGCAGAACTCGAAGAAGTCTGGCGCACCGAAAAATCGCAAGCGCAAGGCAGCGCGCACATCAAAGAGCAAATTGATGCGCTGCGTGGCGAAATGACTGAACTACAACGCCAAGGCAAACTCGACAAGGTCGCGGAAATTCAATACGGCAAATTGCCTGATTTAGAGCAACAATTGGCTAAAACTGAGCAGGCAGAACAAAATGCGCAAGACAAACCGCGCCTATTGAAAACCCAAGTTGGTGTGGATGAAATTGCCGAAGTGGTCAGTCGCGCCACGGGCATTCCAGTGTCTAAAATGCTGCAAGGCGAGCGCGAAAAACTGCTCGCCATGGCAGCACATTTGCATCAACGCGTGGTTGGGCAAGACGAAGCGGTGGATAAAGTCGCCGATGTCATCACCCGTTCACGCGCAGGTTTGTCCGACCCGAACAAACCCTATGGTTCATTCCTGTTCTTGGGTTCAACAGGTGTGGGTAAAACTGAGTTGTGTAAAGCTTTGGCGCAGTTTTTGTTTGACTCCGAAGACCATTTGATTCGGATTGACATGTCTGAGTACATGGAGAAACATTCGGTCGCACGACTGATTGGTGCGCCCCCAGGCTATGTCGGTTACGAAGCGGGTGGCTATCTCACCGAACAAGTGCGCCGCAAGCCTTATAGCGTTATCCTGTTTGATGAAGTGGAAAAAGCGCACCCCGATGTATTCAATGTCTTGTTACAGGCACTCGATGATGGGCGCATGACCGATGGTCAAGGACGCACGGTGGACTTTAAAAACACCGTGATGGTCATGACTTCGAATCTGGGTTCAAGCGAAATTGCGCGTCTTGCAGAAGCAGGTACACCTGATGATGCGATTGCGATTGCGGTGATGGAAGAAGTCAAACACTATTTCCGCCCCGAATTTATCAACCGTATTGATGAAGTGGTGGTGTTCCACGGCTTGAGTGCAGAGAATATTCAAGGCATTGCGAAGATTCAATTGCAACGTTTGGCGCAACGTTTGGTTGAGCAAGACATGACTTTGAATGTGTCGGATGCGGCAGTGGCTGCGATTGCCAAAGAAGGGTTTGACCCTGCTTACGGCGCACGCCCGCTCAAACGCGCAATCAGCCAATACATCGAGAACCCATTGGCACGAGCGATTTTGGCAGGGCAGTATGGACCGAATGCAACCATCAACGTCGATTACCATGATGGAAAATTTGTGTTTGAATAATGCCCAATGACTTCGACCTCAATTCAATATTGAGGTCGAAGTTTTTTGGGTGCTGGCTCAGTGCTTAGAGTGAATGGTTTATGAACGATAATCCGCATTGATGCTCACATACTCATGCGATAAATCGCAGGTCCACACCGTGGCATTCGCATCACCACGATTCAGTACAATGCGCACGGTGATTTCTGCTTGATTCATCACCGCTTGTCCCGCAGCCTCGGTATACTCAGGGTGTCGCCCGCCTGCGGTCGCGACATGAACATCATCCAAATACACCTCAATGGTGTTCACGTCCAAATTCGTCACATCGGCATAGCCAATCGCAGCAAGGATACGCCCCAAATTCGGATCTGAGGCAAAAAAAGCGGTCTTGACCAAGGGCGAATGCGCCACACTGTAGGCCACGGTTTTTGCCTCCGCCTCATCACGGGCATTTTCAACCACGATGCTGATGAATTTGGTCGCGCCTTCGCCATCGCGCACGATGAGTTGCGCGAGTTCTTGTGCCACTTCGGTGAGTGCTTGAGCAAACTTCGCGTATTCAGGTTGATTCGGCGCAATATGCACTTCGCTCGCACCACTGGCCATGACGATGAACGAGTCATTGGTCGAGGTGTCGCCATCAATCGTAATGCAGTTGAACGACTGATCGGCCACTTGACGCATGAGCGTATCCAAGTCTTTTTGAGCAATGCCCACATCAGTCGCAATAAATCCAAGCATGGTCGCCATATTGGGTTTAATCATGCCAGCACCTTTGGAAATGCCTGTGAGAGTGATGGTTTGCCCTTTAATTTGTATCTGACGGCTGACCGCTTTGGGTAAGGTGTCTGTGGTCATAATCGCTTGAGCGGCATTGAGCCAATTGTCCTCAGTCAGATTTTTAATTGCAGGGTTTAAACCTGCAATCAATCGATCCATTGGTAGGTTTTCAAGTATCACGCCTGTTGAGAACGGTAAAATTTGGCTGTCTTTAAGGTTCAAGCGTTGGGCCAATTCAGCACAGGTTTTTTGTGCGTCCTCCATCCCTTGCACACCCGTACCCGCATTGGCGCAGCCTGTATTCACAACCAACGCGCGAATGCCGTGGTTCAGTGCCAAATGACGTTTGCACACATGCACCGGCGCGGCGCAAAAAGCGTTTGTCGTAAATACGCCCGCCACACTTGCACCTTCTGGGACTGTGATGACCAACAGGTCTTTACGGTCTGTTTTGCGTATGCCTGCTTGTGCATAACCGAGTTGCACGCCTGCAACGGGCTTGAGTTGATCTGCGCTGATGGGTGGAAAGTTGACAGCCATTAAAATGTCCCTGTGGTTTTATGTGTGGTTGTTGGATGGATTTAGTTTGCGCATACGGCCGGCGCGAAAAACGGTCGCGTCATTATAAAACGCGGCATCGCGATTGTCTTGCCAAAAATAAGGAACCCCCAAAATCGGCAACGGACAAAAATCACGGGTGTGAAAATTGTGGTGTTTCAGTTGTGTGGATAAACGCGTATCCAAATCCGCCATCCGCGCCACCAAATTCATGCCAAACCACTCGTCTTTAACCAACACCACCCATGTATGCGCGCACATGTCTTTACGAGGTTCGATCAATTTATCCATTAAAGCATGACCGATTAAATACACTGCTGCGCGCGCTTGCGGATGTGGGTTAAATGGATCGTCCCATAAATCACGTGTTGCGACCAAGGCGTTTTGCCAATCAAAGTGTCGCAATGCGTCGGCAATCTGTGTGTTGCTGGTGACCAAAATTGCAGCGTTTTCATCAAACAAGGTCAAAGCATCGCGCGCCATACCGCGTTTGTCTTGTACCCCATGCGCTTGAATTTGCTCGTATTGACGAGCATTGAGCACGGCTTTGGTGAGCGGAAACGTCAGCCACACACAGGCATTGAAAAAATCATGTAGGTTCAAACGCGTGGGTACGCCGCCTGTGAGCGCGATGTGCTCCTCATACGCTCGCGCACGGGGCAAATCGTCTTGTGGAATAAATTTGAGCTTTTTTCCCAAGCCTGTTTTCATCGGCAAACCATGTGCACGCAAAATCGCCACTGCAAAATTCAAGGCCGAGCGCGTGTCCATACTCGATGACCACAGCTTGGGTGTGCCACGTGCAAACCGCGCACCAAGGTGCGTCAACCACGGCGCACTCCACGAGAGTTTGCTCACATCTGCGGCACTAAGTGCCATCACGGGGGACTGTGTGTTCATGACCCAACCTTTGTCAATTCGAGTCGTTGAAATGACTACTCTGAATCTTCGTCAGTCTTTGCATCAGGAATGGCCGCATCGACCACTGCACCTGCCACTTTTGCCGTGGTTTTAACCGCACCGACTGCGAGCGAAGCTGCCGCATCGGCAACCGCAATCACTGCACATCCTGTCAGCAAACCTGTTGCCAAGCACACCATCAATAATCCACGCATCGTCACCTCACTTCACCTTGAAAAGTCCAAGCCAGTGTCTCGCCAGCGTTCAAGGGCACCAGTTGTTCGCCCTCCAAATAATCGAACGCCATTGGCAAAGTTTGAGGCACAGCATTCAGACGAACCTTGTGCGTATTGATGGGCAAACCATAAAAGCGCGCGCCGTTGATGCTGGCAAACGCCTCTAATTTATCCAAGGCATTGACACTGGCAAATGCAGTGGCGTACAACTCCAAAGCATGAGACGCCGTGTAACAACCCGCGCAACCACAGGCTATTTCTTTGGCGTGCTGCGCATGAGGCGCGCTGTCGGTGCCGAGGAAAAACTTGCCACTGTCTGAAATTGCTGCTTTGAGCAAAGCCTGACGGTGGCTTTCGCGCTTTAAAATCGGCAAACAATAATAATGCGGACGCACCCCGCCGACCAACATCGCATTGCGGTTATACAATAAATGATGCGCAGTGATGGTGGCCGCGGTGAATTCATCCGCCTGCGCCACATACTCAGCCGCCTGTGCTGTGGTGATGTGCTCCATCACAATTTTTAACTTAGGATATTGCGCGCGCAAGGGTTTGAGCACGCGCTCAATAAACACCGCTTCGCGGTCAAAAATATCAATCTCGGCATCGGTCACTTCGCCGTGCACCAATAAAGGCACCCCCAACGCCTGCATTTTTTCCAACGCTCCTGCGCAATGTGCCAAATCGGTGACCCCTGCATCGGAGTTGGTGGTCGCGCCTGCGGGGTAAAGTTTAACCGCTTTGACCCAACCATCATCCACCGCATCTTGAATGTCTTGCGCGCTGGTTTTGTCGGTCAAATACAGCGTCATCAAAGGCTGAAAATTCATGCCCGCAGGTACATGCGCCAAAATGCGCTCGGCGTATGCGCGTGCTTGCACTGCAGTGGTGACGGGTGGTTTTAAATTCGGCATGACAATCGCGCGGGCGAATTGGCGCGCTGCGTGTGGTACGGTCAGACGCAGTGCGTCACCATCGCGCAAATGGATGTGCCAGTCATCTGGGGCAATCAGTTCAATTGAGTTCATAAATGTGCTGAAAAAAACCATGCGGGTGCAAAAGTTTGGGTTAGAATTGAACGCTATTTTAAGGGAATTACTGTTGCAACGGGGCGAAAATGTCTTTTTGCATCGAAACTGGGGAAGTTGAGAAAAGTATGTGCCAATTATTGGGAATGAATTGCAACACACCCACCGACATCACCTTCTCGTTTGAAGGCTTTGCCAAACGCTGGGGTATAAGCACGCGTCAGATGCTTGCATCGTGCGTCTTACTCTTAGCGTTATTCTCACCCTTGTCCAATGTCTCGGCAAAAAGTGAGTCATTCACCTCAGATTTTACGACCTTATATGCCAAGCCAAATCCATCGGCGCATGTGCTGGGTATTTTTGATGCAAGCGCACGCGTGACTTTAATAGACGAGAACAATTGGGAATGGGTAGAGGTGATTGCAGACAATGGCATGCGCGGTTTTGTTCACTCAACACTGCTGACCCAGCATCCAATGGGCGCGCAAAAAGCCACGCCTGAGCCGTTCATTCCTGCCGATGGCGACTATGGTTCGGCACATTTGGTAGTCAACGTGGCGGGACTCAAGGCGCGGTTAAACCCTGCCAGTCCAAAGGTCGCGTGCATCTTAACCATGGGTACTGTGGTTGGCGTTGATTTTATCCCGACCGATGGACAGGCTTGGGTCAATATCGGTACGTGTGAGAACAATCAAACCGCTTATGTCCAACGGCAATTTTTGGGCAAGCATCCCGACATTCAGGCAATCTTCAGACAATATGATGCCCTGCCCGCAAGCGATGTCGCGATGCGCAAAACCCTTGCCGAGCGCGCGGTGGAGTTGGCTTGGAATTTGGGCAGCGCAAGCGAACACATCAAACCTGCACTAACGCGCTTTATGTCTGTGGCGCGCGATTTGAACAATGACGCGCTCATCACAAACACCGAGTTGAGTATGCGCTTACTCGATAGTTTGCAAAACCATCTGAGCTATGACGAACAAATGGCGCAAACCAGTACAGGCAAAGTCATATATGCCGCGCATGTCGCAGGCTTGCCAGTGAATAACGAAGATGCGCCAAAACTCTCGCAGGTCAAGCAAGTATTGGGATTACCCATGCAGATTAAAACCGAGACCGATTACTGCGGTGATGATCGGGGCGATAAATCCTATGTGTATCCGCATGCCACATTGCTGGTCGATGAGAAAAAGGGGCTGACCAGTTTGTCAGACATGCGTTTTGCGGGCGAAGGCAATGCCTTTGTATTCAAGGGTGCGCGCTTTGATAAAAACACCACTGAGCAAACCTTTGTAGAAAAAACCCACGGCTGGATTGATGCCTCACCCTCCAGAAATCCCCACACATACTGGTTGAACGATGGTGATTGGGCTGTCCATCGCTTTTACTTTCGCGATGGCTATTTGTTTTCCTATTCGTTCGGCGTTTTGTGTTGAGCGACGTCACCCACATTTTCATTTAAACGAAAGAGCAGCAAACCATGTGCCAATTATTGGGAATGAATTGCAACACACCCACCGACATCACCTTTTCGTTTGAAGGCTTTGCCAAACGTGGTGGTATGACAGACCACCATTCGGATGGTTGGGGGATTGCGTTTTTTGAGGATCGTGCGTGTCGTCTGCTGATTGACAGCGAGCCATCGATTGCTTCACCCGTGGCGGATTTGGTGCGCTCGTATCCGATTAAATCGCTCAACGTGATTGCCCACATACGCAAAGCCACTCAGGGCGAAGTCAATTTAGAAAACTGTCATCCATTTGTGCGTGAGCTGTGGGGAC
>JAGNWC010000007.1 GCA_017986195.1 Hydromonas sp. | reverse complement strand
AACAAACACCCACATGGAGAATTTTATGAAAATGAATCAATTGACTTGGATTGGTGCAGCGATGGTTGCTTTGACCTTGACAGCTTGTGCGCCAAAAGCCGAAAAAACAGCGGCGGCACCCGCAGCAGCAGGCGCACCTGCTGCACCGATGACGATTAAGTTTGGCTCGGATGCCTCGTATGCGCCGTTTGAATTCACTGCCCCATCGGGTGAAATCACTGGCTTTGACATCGAAATCGCCAAAGCGATGTGCGAAGAGTTAAAAGCCACCTGCACCTTCCAAAACCAA
Organism: Hydromonas sp.; assembly: GCA_017986195.1. Taxonomy (GTDB): domain Bacteria; phylum Pseudomonadota; class Gammaproteobacteria; order Burkholderiales; family Burkholderiaceae; genus CTSOIL-112. Next base: position 23,047 of record JAGNWC010000007.1, on the reverse strand, counting down.
GATTGGGATGGCATCATCCCAAGTCTGTTGGCGAAAAAATATGACGTGATTGCCTCTTCTATGGACATCACGCCTGAGCGTCAAAAATCAGTGGCGTTTACCCAAAAAATTTGGCAAGCACCGAGTAAATTTGTGGCTAAAGAGGGCAGCACATTGCAAACCACGCCAGAAGGCTTGAAAGGCAAAATGGTTGGGGTACAACAAGGCACGAGCCAAGATTTTTATTTGACCAAATACTACAAAGATTCTGTGATTAAGCGTTACAAAACTTTGGATGCTGCGCAAAACGATTTGGTCAACAAACGCGTTGAAGTGGTGTTTGCTGATGGCGTGACCGTGACCGATGGTTTCTTGAAAAAACCGACAGGCAAAGGCTTTGCACAAGTAGGTGAAGATGTATCAAGTTCAGCGGATAAAGCGATTTTGGGTGATGGTACTGGATTTGCGGTACGTAAAGAAGACACCGAATTGTTGGCTAACTTAAATAAAGCATTTGATGCGATTCGTGCCAATGGTAAATACAAAGCCATCGCTGATAAATACTTCAATTTTGACATTTATGGTCAATAAAATTATTTGAAGGACAAAAACCCCACATGCGTGTCGTTGTTTGTGGGGTTTTTATTTGGTTGTTATTGAGCCGAGTGATAACTATTGTTTATCCATATGGGTGCTGATTTAACTGATGCCGCATGGATTGCTTCGCTGATAAAACAACGCTCGCAATGACCGATGTTTGATTTGTATAGAATACATATGCGTTACGTAGTAGCCAAATCTTGGGAGATTGCGGGTCAAGCCCGCAATGACCAAATAAATTCACACAGGTGCTCATGGAAACTTTAAATTTAGTTGCACAATATCTGCCACGCCTGTTGTATGGGGCGTTTTTGACCCTGATGGTGGCGGTTATATCGTTTGTACTCTCATTCATTGTCGGCATGGTGATGGCGCAAATGCGTCTGTCACGTTTGGCTTGGGTGCGTTGGCTAGCATCTGCATACTCATCGATTTTGCGCGGGGTGCCTGAACTGGTTTGGATGTTGCTGCTGTTCTATGGCATTCAAATGTGGCTGAACCAATGGATTGAGTTTTTTGGTTACGGGCAGATTGACATCAATCCATTCACTGCGGGCGTTTTGGTTTTGACTTTGATTTACGGAGCTTATTTCACAGAAACCATACGCGGTGCGATTATGGCGATTCCATCGGGTCAGTTGGAAGCGGGCATTGCCTATGGCATGAATAAATGGCAGGTGTTCAAACGCATTACCTTTCCTTTGATGATGCGTTTTGCTTTACCTGGGATTCAAAATAATTGGTTGGCTCTGTCCAAAGCTACTGCGGTGGTGTCGATTATTGGTTTAGAAGACGTGGTGCGCGTGGCGCAGCAGGCGGGCATTGTTGAGCATCGTTCGTTGTTGTTCAATTTCCTCTCAGCGGTGGTGTTCTTGTTTTTAACCCTCGGCTCTATTGCTTTATTCAGATATTTGGACAGAACTTATCGCAAAGGTATTGTGGAGGTGCGTTATGAATAACGAGACCCTACAATTGTGGACAGATTCATTTTTGCAATGTTTGGCAGGTTTGCCTTTGACCTTGGGTTTGACGTTCGTGTCTTTGCTCATTGGCGGACTGATGGCTTTGCCTTTGTCAGTCATTCATTCGCGCAAAACCACTGTACCCGCTAAGTGGGTGCGCATGTTCACATTTTTCTTCACGGGCACGCCTTTGTTGGTGCAGTTGTATATTTTTTACGATGGCGTGGGCAGTATGGATTGGGTGCAAAACTTAATGGAAGTGCCGGGTTTTAATTTCTTACGCGAAGGTTATTTTTGGGTGCTTTTGGGGTTGATTTTCAACACCGCAGCCTACACCACCATCATTTTATCGGGCGCAATTCGCAATACTGAAAACGGCGAAGTGGAAGCAGGCCGCGCTTATGGTATGAATCCATCTCAGGTCATGCGGCATATTATTTTGCCATCGAGTTTGCGCCGTGCCTTGCCTGCGTACAGCAATGAGGTGATTTTGATGGTGCAAGCCACCGCGCTGGCATCAAGTTTTACGTTGTATGAAATCACAGGGCAGGCGCATCGCTTCGACAGCACGAATTATCAGCCATTCGTGGCGTATATTCCCGCAGCGGTTTTGTACTTGATGATTACCTTTGTGTTGGTGCAAGCATTTAAAGCTTTGGAGCGCAAATATTTAGCGCACCTAAAGCCACGTGCGCATTGAGGACGGACTATGCGGATTGAATACCATGCCTTGGACGGTGCATCGCTCGGAATGACGCGATACGTCACCGCATTGCATTTCGGTTCTGAGGATTCAGAGCGAAAAATTTACATCCAAACCAGTTTGCATGCCGATGAATTGCCTGGTGCATTGGTTGCTTATCACTTGCGCCCCATGCTCGAGCAATTGGAGCAAGAGGGGCGACTTAAAGCGCATGTTGTGCTTGTGCCCTTGTGCAATCCGATTGGTTTGGCACAAACTCTGATGTACGATCCATCGGGGCGATTTGATTTGTTTACGGGGCGCAACTTCAATCGGCTGACCGATTTTGATTTGTATGGCAGAACCCTTGCGCGCTTGCGTGAAAACCCTGAACAGTTGGGCAAAGATGCGGCGACGAATGTGCAACGTATTCGTCAAACCATGCGTACGGTGATTGAGGATTATCAACCACAAACCCAAGTAGATACCTTGCAGCATATTTTGGTCGGGTTGGCGTTTGATGCCGATGTGGTGCTCGATTTGCATTGCGATGAGTATGCGGTGATGCACTGCTACACCTTGCCGCAATTGTGGCCAACGGTAGAACCATTGGCGCGGCTGTTGCGCAGTGAATGCCAAATTGTGTCCGAGGATTCGGGTTCAAAAGCATTTGATGAGTTTTTATCCACACCGTGGTTGCGTTTGGCACGTGAATTTCCGCAGGCAAATATTCCCTGCGCGTGTTGCAGTACGACGGTGGAGTTGCGCGGACAAATGGATTTAGAACACAAATTGGCGCACAGCGATGCACAAGCCATGGTGCAGTATTTGGCGCATTTGGGTGACGTGTCGTTGCAAACGGATGCCTTGCAAGCATTGCCTGAGTTAATTCGCAAGCCTCATCCGCTCGCGGGCGTGCAGTATGTCAATGCGCCGAGTGCAGGGGTGGTGGTTTTTGTGGTACAAGCGGGTGATACCGTGGTTCGAGGTCAGGTGATGGCACAGGTGATTGACCCGATTCATCAAATCAGTACGGACGTGCGCAGTCCGATTGATGGCTTTGTATTTGCGTGTCATCACGTGCGCTACGCTCAACAAGGTGCAACCTTAGTCAGCGTGTCTGGAGAACAAGATTTGGGTCTGGGCGAAAGTCTCGGACCTTAAACCCATCATAACAACAAGAGGCATTCAATGGAACAAAAAGAAAAACTCAAAGTCAGTGACATTCATAAAAGTTATGGTGACAATACCGTTCTGCGCGGCGTGTCGCTCACCGCGAATGCGGGCGATGTCATCAGCATCATCGGCTCGTCGGGTTCGGGTAAAAGTACGTTTTTGCGTTGCATCAATATGTTGGAAAAACCCAATCAAGGCACGATTGCCCTCAATGGTGAATTGCTTGACCTCAAGCCAAGCAAAACAGGCGATTTGGTTGCCAACGACAGCAAGCAGTTGCAACATTTTCGCAGCCGCTTGTGTATGGTGTTTCAACACTTCAACTTGTGGCAACACATGACGGTGCTGGAGAATTTGATTGAAGCACCGATTCGCGTATTGGGTTTGAGCAAAGCCGAAGCGGTTGAGCGTGCTCGTAAATATTTAGACAAAGTCGGCTTGCAAGGTGCGGAAGATAAATTTCCCTCAGCAATGTCGGGTGGGCAACAACAGCGGGTGGCGATTGCCCGTGCTTTGACGATGGAGCCAGAAGTCATTTTATTTGACGAGCCGACTTCAGCATTGGATCCAGAATTGGTTGGGGAGGTGCTCAAGGTCATGCGTGCGTTGGCAGAGGAAGGTCGCACCATGGTGGTGGTTACGCACGAAATGGGCTTTGCGCGTGAAGTCTCGAACCACGTGATTTTTTTGCACAAAGGTGTGATTGAAGAGCAGGGTGATCCGAAAAAAGTATTGGTGCATCCTGAGTGCGAGCGTTTGCAACAATTTTTATCGGGAAATTTGAAATAATTTGCCAAAGCTTCATGATGCAAAAAGCGTGCCGAGGCACGCTTTTTGTTTGTAGATAACTTCAATCAATCCTCATTATCAACGCGGAAAGAAATTTTGCAAATCGCGCCGTATGAACAGACTTTACCGTCCTTAACGTGTGCTTTGATGTCTTTGACATAAACCGAGTCAATATTGCGCACGGATTTAGACACTTCAGCCACTGCGCTTTGAATCGCATCTTCGATGCTGGTGGGTGATGAAGCAATGACTTCAATAACTTTGACGATGGTCATAATGGATTCCTTTTAAAAAAATTACCCGATGAACACATTGCCAAACCCGACAATGTTGTTGCATTGTACCGCATTATTTTTTTATGGCTGCGATGTCGTGGTGTTTCATTGCATAACCTGTGTGCTTGTAATTTTGCCAACGGTCGCGTGCCATTTGTTTGGGTGTGTCTTCATTGGGCACAACTTCAATTAAACGCTCAAATTGTGCAAAAAAAGCAGGTTGCTCGTCTGATAAATTAATCAAGACTTCATGGTGTGGAAAATGCGCGTGCGGATGCGCCGTCAGGATAAACGGTGCAATATTGGGCAAATCATTCACGGACTCGAGAATCAACTCATGCGCCAAAAATCCATTCGCTTGCCACAATGAATCGCTCAAAGATTGCAAAGTTGGCGCATCGCCATACACCACTGCGGTTTGTCCACGCTGTTGGACTTTTTGCAAAAGCCGCGCGACGTATTCGATGCGATTGGGGGCGTTGGAAAAAAAGTCAATTTGGGTCATGGTGTGATAGGTGATTATGATAATGAGTGGGTTTAATTGCTATGGGTGAAATCCAGCTGTCATCAACTGCAACAGTCAAAAAAGAGTCATTGCGGGCTTGACCCGCAATGACGAAATAGCAGCCTTCTTTACTTCGCGCGGTTGAGCAAAAACTGGCTCAAAAGCGGTACGGGTCGTCCCGTTGCGCCTTTGTTCGCGCCTGATTTCCACGCCGTGCCTGCAATGTCGATGTGCGCCCACGGGTATTTCTCAGCAAATTTCGACAGGAAACACGCCGCGGTGACGCTGCCTGCGGGCATTCCGCCGATGTTCGCCAAATCGGCAAAATTCGATTTGAGTTGTTCGTTGTACTCGCTGTCCAAAGGCATGCGCCATGCGGTGTCGCTTTGCGTTGCGCCTGCTGTTTGAATTTCAGCCGCCAAATCATCGTTGTTTGAGAACAAACCTGAGTGATGGTGACCCAGCGCGACCACACATGCACCCGTGAGCGTCGCCATATCGACCACCGCAGATGGTTTGTAGCGTTCGGCGTAAGTCAGCGCATCGCACAGCACGAGGCGACCTTCGGCATCGGTATTGAGCACTTCTATTGTTAAACCCGCCATCGAAGTGACTACATCCCCTGGTTTATTGGCGTTGCCTGCGGGCATGTTTTCACAGGTGGCAATCAAGCCGACCACGTTGATTTTGGGCTTAATCTCGCCCAAGGTTTTAAATGTGCCGAGCACCGAAGCCGCGCCGCACATATCGTATTTCATCTCATCCATGCCCAAACCAGGTTTGAGCGAAATCCCGCCCGAGTCAAAGGTGATGCCTTTGCCGACCAATACAGTCGGTGCGTCTTTCGCACCCGCGCCTTTGTACTCGAGCACGATAAAGCGCGGTGGCTCGGTTGAGCCTTTTGCGACCGATAAAAACGAATTCATTTTCAGTGCGGCGATTTGTTTGCGCTCCAAAACCTGTACTTTAAAACCATAATCCTTGCCCAGTTTTTTCGCCACTTCGCCCAAATGCGTTGGTGTGGCGTAGTTGGCGGGTAAGTTGCCGAGTTGCTTGGACAGTGCCACGCCTTGCGCAATCGCGACGGCTTGGCTAAAGGCTTGCTTTTGCTCAGCGTTGGGGTTTTTTGGGGTCATTAAAGTGAGTGTGCGTTTGGCAGACTGCAAGGCTTTTTTCGCATTGTTTGCCGCGTGCTCGCCCGTGTTCATGCCATGAGGGCACTCAAATGTATAGGCGGTGTCGGATGCGCCTAAAACGAATTGATTAAGGGCATTTGATTCACTCAAGTGTTCGTCAACGAATATCGATGCTTGCTTGATTTCGTATTGCTGACAATAGGCGGTGATGGCTTGTGCGGCGGTTTTACTCGTTTTGGCAGACTTTTTGCCCGTGCCAATGACGATGAACTGGGTGTGGGTGTCGGCATCCATCAAGTTGATTTGTTGATTGGCGGAGCCGTTGAAATGGTTGGCATCAATGGTGATGGAAAGGGCGTTTTGTACCGCCTCAGGCAATGCCAAACGTGTGGTTTCATCAAGGCATACTTGTGACTTATCGTTTTGGCTGGCAATGATGAATGCATACGCCAATTGTTTTTTTGTGCCTTTGAGCGGTGTTGCTGCTTTGAGTTGAAATAGCATGGTTGTTTTCCTGTAGAATGTGGTTCTTTTATAACTAAAATATATTTAGTCTATATTTGGTATTCGAGTATTCGGTCGTATTATAACCAATCGCACCTTTTCATGTGCGTTTGTGTTGGCGATGAATCAGGCTATTTTTGGGATGTTATTGGGCTGACTATGATATTTGAACGCTCTATTTTGCGCGAAAAGATGACGCTGACTGCGGTGTTGTTTTTCACACTGTTTACAATTATAACGGTGTTTTTTTTGGTGCGCGCGCTCGGAGATGTCAATGAAGGCGCGATAGCTTTGGATGTGCTGCTGAAATATTTGTTGGTGATGTCTTTGCAATATTTTCCGCTGATTATGGTGGCAACGGTGGTGATTGCCATCACCAGTACGGTGGCGCGTTTGTACAAAGACTCTGAAATGGTGGTGTGGCAATCTTCAGGTGTTGGTACTTGGGCATTGTTCAAACCCGTGTGGATGTTGGTGTTGCCGATGGTGCTGTTCTTGGTTTTTATGAGCGTGGTGCTGGTGCCTTGGGCGAACCAAAAATTAGCGGTGTATCAAAAAAACAGTGTGGCATCGCAGTTGAATTTAATCAAAGATGGTTCGTTTCAAACCACCAAAGATGGGGCACGCACGGTATTTGTACAAACGGTTAAAACAGGGACTTTGCCTGCATTTGAACGAATTTTTATCACTCAAAATCGACCCGATAAGCGTTTGGTTGTGACTGCGGATTCTGCTTATGCCAAGATATCGGATGACGCACGCTTGTTTTTGATTTTAGAGAATGGTCGTCAGTATTTTCTCGATGCCAACAAGCAGCAGATCAGCAGTATGCGTTTTGGACAATACGGTATTTCGATGAGTGATGTGGCGAATGTTGAAGCACGCAAATTCAAAGAAACCCCAGTCGATCAGTTACCAATACTGACCTTGTTTAAGACAAAAACACCAGAAGCACGGGCGGAGTTTTATCGGCGCATTTCGGATGCGTGGATGATTGTGCCGATGGCGATTTTTGCGGTGGTACTCGGCTATGCGCGTCCACGCTCGAATAAAACATGGGGGATTTTGATGGGTGTCGCTTTGTTGATGATTTATCTCAATTTCATCAAAATGGGGGAGAGTGCGATTGCCCGTGGTCAGTTGCGCGCATGGTGGGCATTTGCGATGGTTCATGGTGGTTTTCTCTTATTGAGTCTCTTGGCATTGTGGTATCGCAACCATGCTTGGCGTTTTTCTAATTTGAGTTTGAGCGCGCTCTGGCCGTTCAAACGCGTGTGAATTTGAGGTGGTATGGACTGGATTCGCAGTTTGGTGGTACGTACTTTTTATAAAGAGATGCTGTTGTCGATTGGTGCAGTGCTGCTCGGCTTCTTTTTGATTTTAGTGACCATGGATGGTTTGAACGAAGCGCGTTCGGTCGGTCAAAAAGATTATACGATGGCGACGCTGATCGGCGTGACGCTACTGCGCACGCCTGATTATATGTATCGACTGTTGCCAATTTGTACTTTGATTGGTGGGGTGTTGGCATTGTCCAATATGGCGGCGCGCTCAGAACTAATCGTGTGGCGTGCATCGGGTTTAAGTGTGCGTCAAATGGTGGCGATGGTAAGTAGTTTGGGTGCATTACTGGCATTGTCAGTCGCATTTTTGGGCGAAGTGGGGGTTGCCAAAGCGGACGAAACAGCGCGCAGCATGAAAAGTGTCGCTTTGCAAAGTGACCAATATTTTAAGAGTGCGGGTGGTTTTTGGGGACGGCAAAATTTGCCCAATGGCGATGTGCGCATGATTAATGTGCGCACCATTGTCAAGGGTAATACACTCAAAGACCTGCGTTTGTATGAATTGACGCCAGAATTTGCACTGAAAACCCTAACGGTTGCGCAAACCGCAATGGAAACCGAAAAAACTGGAGTTTGGGCACTGTCGGATGTGCATCAAATCGAATTGACCATCAATTCCGCAGGTGTGGTGACGGGGCAGACTGAACAGGTATTGCCACAGCAGACCGCCGATTTAGGTGACTATACTTTAGAAAAAATGCGTTTTCGAGGTGCATCGTATGTGTCTTTACCCTTGATGCAACTGCGTGAGCGCATTCAAAATGCGCAAGAAACAGGACAACGTTCACGTGAATTTGAATTGGGTTTTTGGCAAAAATTGTTTTACCCCTTGAGTATTGTGGTGATGCTGCTGTTGGCTCTGCCGTTTGCTTTCATGCAAACACGCAAAGGTGGGGTAGGGGTGCGTGTGATGACAGGGATTTTCTTGGGTTTATTGTTTTTTATTATGAATTCTATGGTGCAATTTTTAGGGCCTTTACTCAGTTATTCGCCTTTCGTGGTGGCGGTGACCCCCATATTATTGTTTTTAATGATTGCGATGCTGTGGTTGTGGAAAGTCACACGCGTTGCTTAAAAGGATTTATCCATGAATATCAATCTACAACAATTGCGTTATGTGCGCGAAATTGTCCGTCAAAATTTCAATCTGACTCGCGCATCGGATGCCTTGTTCACCTCGCAACCTGGGGTGTCGAAAACTGTCTTGGATTTTGAAGCCACTTTGGGTTTTGATTTATTCGAGCGTCATGGCAAACGCATCCGTGGTTTGACCAAAGAAGGGACGATTTTATTGCCGCAGTTGGAACGTATCTTGCATGAAATGGATGACTTCAAAGACTTGGTGTCTGAGTGCAAAAACCCAATGTTCGGACGGCTCACGATTGCGACCACGCACACGCAGGCGCGTTATGTGCTGCCGAGCATCATTGCTAAATTCCGCGAAAAATACCCCGATGTGCGCTTGTCTTTGCTGGAGGGCGCGCCGTCGCAAATCGCGCAAATGGTTTTGCATGATCACGCGGATATTGCCGTGGCGACCGAGCGTTTGGCGGCGACTGAAGGTTTGAGCAGCGAGGCGTGCTACGATTGGACGCACCAAATTTTACTCCCTGCAAAGCATCCTTTGGTACACAAAGCCAAAATTAAAATTCAAGATTTGGCGCAATACCCACTGATTACCTATGACCCCGCATTTGCAGGACGGGCGAAAATTGACAAGGCGTTTATTGACGCGCACTTGCGCACCGACATTGCACTTGAGGCGGTGGATGCAGATGTGATTCGTACCTATGTTGAGTTGGGTTTGGGGGTGGGGATACTCTCAGGCATGGCTTTGGCGAATGTGGATTGCGATAAGTTGGGCTTGGTCAAACGCGATGCGGGTTATTTGTTTGGTAAAAACACCACCTATGCGGCGGTGAAAATGGATCGTTTTTTACGTGAATATGAGCGGTATTTTATTGAACTGCTCACACAGATTAAATCATAAGGTTTGAAAAAAAACGATGGCATCTCACAAAACCCAATTCATCGCGCCCAAGTCAGAACTCTCGCGCTTGGCGAATCTCTGCGGTACGCTCGACGAGAACCTGCGTCAGATTGAGCAGGCCTACAATGCCACCATCACACGCCGTGGTGGTAAATTCACCGTCAGCGCGAGCAGTGGGCAACGCGCGCAAGAAGTCGCGCAAGCATTGGCGCATTTTTACGATAGGGCAGGGCGCGAATTGAGCATTGATGATGTGCAATTGGGTATCGTGCAATTGCAAGCAGGCTTTGCCAACAAACGCCACGGCAGCACCGATGAGCAGCGCGCCGATGCGCGGTTGTTGATTCACGCTTCGCGCGCACGCGTGGATGCAGACGAATCGCGTTTGCCTTCGCATACCCTCAATCCTGATTTACCCACTTTAGATGATGCAGGGCCTGTGTTGTACACGCGCCGTACCGATTTACAAGCGCGCACGCCGCGTCAACGCACGTATTTGGAAAACATTCTTTCGCATGATATTACCTTTGGTACAGGTCCTGCGGGCACGGGCAAAACCTACCTCGCGGTGGCGTGCGCGGTCGATGCGCTCGAGCGTGATGTGGTCAAACGCATCGTGCTCACGCGTCCTGCGGTTGAAGCGGGTGAGCGTTTGGGCTTTTTACCTGGGGATTTGACGCAAAAAGTCGATCCGTATTTGCGCCCTTTGTACGATGCCTTGTATGACTTGATGGGCTTTGATAAAGTTCAAAAAATGTTTGAAAAACAAATGATCGAAATCGCGCCGTTGGCGTATATGCGCGGGCGCACGCTCAATCATGCCTTTATCATCTTGGACGAAGCCCAAAACACCACACCTGAGCAAATGAAAATGTTCCTCACACGTATTGGCTTTGGCGCACGCGCCGTGGTCACGGGCGACCCGTCACAATTGGATTTACCGCGTGGGATGAAAAGTGGTTTGGCGGACGCGATGCAAACCCTGCGCAAAGTCAAAGGCTTGGCGTTTTCAGAATTTACCTCAGTCGATGTGGTGCGCCACCCATTGGTCGCACGAATTGTCGATGCCTATGATGCCCGCAGCAAGGTCTTGGCTAAGGAAGAAGCGCGATTGGCGAAACTCGCAAAACTCGAAGCAGAAGTTAAAAAATCACAGGATTAGTCATGGTCGTAAAACTCAATTTAAGTGTTCAATACGCCGATTCGACACACGATTGGCAAAGCATTTTGTCACGTCCTTTATTGCGCCGCTGGGTGAAAGCCGCATTGCAACAAGATGCGCGCTTGACCCTGCGTTTTGTTGATGAGGTTGAAGGGCGTGAGTTGAATCATACCTATCGTGGCAAGGATTATGCGACCAATGTGCTGACCTTTGCGTATAACGACAGCGATGAATTTGACGATTTGCCCGAAGAAGTGTGCGAACAATTGACCGAGCAGATGGGCGGTATGATTGAAGCGGATATTGTTTTTTGTGGCGCGGTTTTGGCACGTGAAGCCAAAGAGCAAAATAAATCCATACTCGCGCACGCCGCACATTTGGTGGTGCATGGGGTATTGCATGCGCAGGGCTTTGATCATATCGATGACGATGAAGCCGAGATGATGGAAAGTTTGGAAACACAGATTTTGGCGCGTTTGGGGTTTGACAATCCTTATATGGACTCTGACAGCACGCGTTTAGAAATATAAATGAATGAAATACCCATGAATAAATCCACTTTTTTACAAGTCTATTTGAACAACTTAGCCCAACTCGGCTACACGCCCGATTATGCACAGGAAGCCGCAGCCAAACGTTTACAACAATGCGAGGATGATTGGATTGCGTTTAAAGAAAAACGTGCGAATAAACTCACACGTTGGTTGAGCAAACCCGTGATTCCCAAAGGCGTGTATTTTTGGGGCGGTGTCGGACGTGGTAAAAGTCTGTTAATGGACACGTATTACGACCATATTCCCGTGGTGCGCAAAATCCGCATTCACTTTCATGAATTCATGCACGGCGTGCACCGTGAGTTAGAAACCTTGAAAGGGCAGTCTGACCCTTTGGATGAAGTGGCAAAACGCGTGGCAGAACGCTACCGTTTGATTTGCTTTGATGAATTTCATGTCTCGGACATTGCCGATGCCATGATTTTGCACCGATTGCTTGATGGTTTGGTTAAGCACGGCGTGGGTTTTGTCATGACCTCGAACTACAAACCCGATGATTTGTATCCGAATGGTTTGCACCGCGATCGAATTTTGCCCGCGATTGAGTTGATTAAACGCATCAACGATGTGGTCAATGTCGATGCGGGAATTGACTATCGTCGCCGCACTTTAACGCAAGCGGTGACCTATTACACGCCGAATGACGATGCGGCCGATGAGGCTTTGTCTAATCTGTATCATAAACTCAGCCCGCACAGTGAAGGCGCGAGCATTCACATCAACCACCGTGAAATTCAAGCGCGCGCCTATGCAGGCTCGGTGGCGTGGTTTGATTTCAATTCGCTTTGTGGCACGGCGCGTTCGCAAAATGACTATTTAGACTTAATTCGAATTTTCGATACGATTTTATTGTCCAATGTGCCCGTGATGAGTCCAGCGATGGCGTCACAAGCACGACGTTTTACGTGGCTGATTGATGTGATGTATGACCACAATGTGAAGTTATTTGTCAGTGCACAAGCACCCGCCGAACAACTCTACACGGAGGGACAGATGGCGAATGAGTTTTTCCGCACGGTCTCACGCTTGGTCGAAATGCAGTCCAAGGAGTATTTGGAGCGAGATGTGATTGCGGTGAAGGATTTGTAAACGGACGTCTCGAACTTGTTGTGAAACTTGAATCATTAAAAATAGCCAATCTTTTGATTGGCTATTTTCTTGATGCTGATGCGCAAACTAATACGATTGTTTACACCAAACCTTGAGCCAACATGGCATCGGCTACTTTCACAAACCCAGCAATATTCGCACCTTTGATGTAGTCAATGTGTCCATCTGCTTCTTTACCATAATGAACGCACGCCGCATGAATGTTGTGCATGATGTCTTGCAAACGGATGTTTACTTTGGCTGCAGTCCAGTTCAAGCGCAATGAGTTTTGTGACATTTCTAAACCAGAAGTGGCAACACCGCCCGCATTCGATGCTTTACCTGGTGCAAACAAGATTTTGGCTTGCGTAAATACTTCCATGGCTTCTGGGGTTGAGGGCATGTTCGCACCTTCTGCCACGCAAATGCAGCCATTTTTAATCAATGCGCGCGCATCGTCACCATCTAATTCATTTTGGGTGGCACATGGTAGAGCGATGTCGCAAGTCACTTCCCACGGGCGTTTGCTTTCAATAAATTGTGCGGTAGGGTAGCGATTAATGTATTCGCTGATACGACCGCGTTGAATATTTTTGAGCTCCATGACATACGCCAATTTTTCAGTATCAATGCCTTGAGCATCGTAAATATAGCCAGATGAGTCGGAAAGGGTGACTACTTTTGCACCCAGTTGAGTGGCTTTTTCACAAGCGTATTGTGCTACATTACCCGAGCCAGAGATGGCGATAGTTTTGTTGGTAAACGTATCATTTTTAGTTTGCAACATGCTTTGAGTAAAGTACACCGTACCATAACCAGTTGACTCAGGGCGAATTAATGAACCGCCATAAGACAAACCTTTACCTGTCAAAATGCCTGAAAATTCATTTTTCAGACGCTTGTATTGACCAAACATATAGCCAATTTCTCGCCCACCCACACCAATGTCACCTGCAGGGACATCGGTGTCTGCATGGATGTGTTTGGACAGTTCGGTCATGAACGCTTGGCAAAAGCGCATGATTTCATTGTCAGATTTTCCTTTCGGATCAAAGTCTGAGCCTCCTTTGCCGCCACCCATTGGTAAAGTGGTCAAGCTGTTTTTGAAGGTCTGCTCAAATGCCAAGAATTTTAAAATACTTAAATTGACAGAGGGGTGAAAGCGAAGACCGCCTTTATAGGGACCAATTGCCGAGTTCATTTGGACACGATAACCACGATTGACTTGGATATTGCCTGCATCATCCATCCAAGTGACACGAAAACTAATGACTCGTTCTGGTTCAATCATGCGCTCGAGTAACATTTTATTTTGGTATTGAGGATTCTTTTCGATAAAAGGAATGACCGCTTCGGCAACTTCTTGGACAGCTTGGATAAATTCAGGCTCGTTGGGATTCTTTTTAGAAACGTATTCGATGAAGGTTTGTAAGTTTGCAGATTTCATATAAGAGGTGTGTTTAAGGTTGAAAAAGTCAAGCAGATTTAAAAACATCTAAACCTTAAAGGTTTAGATGTCGGGTAAAAGTCAAAATTTTGTTTGAGATATCAACGATTAGGCTTGGGGCGGTGCTGAGTCGTCTCCTTTGATTTTATTGACAATTTGACTGGTTTTCTCAGTGGTCGCAGTAGCGACTTCGGATAGCTTATCGCCTGCTTGATCCGCGAATTCTTTGCCTTTTTCCAACGCTTCGCCAGCAACTTCTTTGGCTGAATCAAATGCTTGACCTGCTTTTTCAGTTGCCACGATGGCGACTTCGGATAATTTATCGCCCGCTTGGTCAGCAAGCACTTTGCCTTTTTCTAATGCATCACCTGCCAAATCTTGTGCAACATCAACTGCTTGACCAGCTTTTTCAGCCAAAGTTTGACCCGCTTCTTGTGCTTCGGTAACCGCTTTACCGAATGCGTTTTTAATTGAATCGAATAATCCCATAATAAACCCCTTAGATGTGTGTGATGCAACCGTAAATATTGACTGACTACTGCATGATTATACTGCGATTTAAAAATTTATGGATGTTATGTGAAGGCATTTTGATAAAAAATAGTGTATTGAATTAATTTAAAACTAATTTAACGGCAATACCCAAATTTTATAAGCAATTGCCCACATAACCAGACCTATCGCACATTCTAAAATCACCCAAGTGAGTGGTTTTTTAAACCAAGGCGTGAGGATGCGTGCGCCAAACCCCAAACTCAAAAACCATGCGAACGACGCCACGCACGCGCCCAAAGCAAAGATATACTGAGCAGGCGTATATTGTGTGCTGATGGTGCCAAGCAAGAAAAATGTATCGAGATACACGTGCGGATTGAGCAAGGTAAATCCCAAGCAGGTGAGTACCGCAGTTTTTAGTGTGACGCTTTGTGTGAGTGGAGATTCGGCGGACGGTTGGCTGTGTTTGAAGGCGTTGTAAAATGCCCGCGCACCATAAAACACCAGAAATGTCACGCCAATGATGCGCACGATTTGCAAAGCGGTGGTACTTTGCCCAAAGGTCACACCCACGAACGCCGTGCCCAGCATGATGAGTAGGGCATCCATCAAGGCGCACAACAATGCAATCGGCAAAACGTGTTGGCGCAATAAGCCCAGTTTGAGCACAAAGGCGTTTTGCGCGCCGATGGGTAAGATCAGCCCCAATCCTGTGATGAAGCCGCTGACAAATGCCCCCAAGACATTCATGCAGGCACTTTATCTTTCGCGCTCAAAAACGCATCTGAATGAAAGGCTGTTTCGGGCAAACCATGTGCTGTGGTGTATAAATCATGCGCCGAGCGCACAACAATCGGTGCACCGCAGGCATAAACCTCATGCCCGCTCAAATCGGCATAATCCTCGGCAATCGCCAAATGCACAAAACCTGTGCGTCCTGCCCAGTTGTGTTCAGGCAATGCGTCGGATACGACGGGGGTGTATTTAAAATTCGGAATCTCACGCGCCCATTGCTCGGCGAGTTCATTCAAATACAAATCTTTGGGTACGCGTCCGCCCCAGTACAAATGGATGGGTCGGGCAATTCCTTGCGCTTGCATGTCCTCAATAATCGCTTTAATCGGCGCAAAACCTGTGCCCGAGGCAATGCAAATCATCGGCGCATCGGATTTATCGTTGCGATAAAACGTGCCGTGAGGACCTTCAAGGCGCAGGATGTCGCGCTCTTTGGTCGCGCTGAATAATTGGTCGGTAAACACGCCACCGACCATGTGGCGAATGTGCAACTCCAAGGTTTTTTCTGTCAAACGTGGGGCGCATGCCATCGAATAACTGCGGTGCGAGCCATCGCGCAAAATCACATCAATGTATTGGCCAGGACGGAATTTAAAATCATCGTTGGCGGGTAATTGTAATTGCAACACCATCACATCATCGGTCGCGCGTTTGAGTTCCAAAATGCGCGATGGCATTTTTTTGACAGGAAAAGCCGCATCGGCAATCATTGCCTCGATGGTGGTGTCCGATGTTACTGTGGTTTTGCAGGTAATCAACATGCCTTTTTGATAATCATCTGGCGTCATTGCGTTATTCATACCGATGTCGATGTCACCGCAGATATATTTTGCTTTACAAGAACCACATGCGCCGTCTTTACACCCATAAGGCAGGATAACATTCGCACGCAACGCGGCATCGAGTATGGTTTCGTTGTCCTCAATTGGAAATTGAGTGGAAGATGGCATGACGGTGATGGTGTTTGACATGGTGTGCGCCTTATAAGAATAAAGTGGCGAATTGTATCACAGCGACCTGATGAAAAACTTAAGTAGCTGGCAACAAGTGACATGGAATGACTGTTGATGTGCGGTCGTTTTGTAAAAAGCTCAGATTCTTGTTGTATTGTCACATAAATGGTACTAATTTTTAAACCGACATGAGATTATTGAATAATAAACTTGTGTTTTTTGTGAGCGTTTTGAAAAAATGATAGAATTTGTTACTGAAATTAATCAGATATTTAATAAATACTATTAACATAAACAAAGAGGGTGCAATGCGCGTAGAAAAAAAAGCCAACAAAACTTTGGATAAAATTGACCGTAAAATACTCAGTATCTTACAAAAAGATGGTCGGATTGTGATGACCGAATTGGCAGAACAAGTGGGCTTATCTTTAACGCCATGTATTGAGCGTGTGCGCCGTTTGGAGCGTGGCGGGATTATTTTGGGCTACCATGCGCGCTTGAATCCACAGGAATTGGGCGCGAGTTTATTGGTGTTTGTCGAAATCAGTTTGCGCGATATGGCCAACGGCAAATTTGAGGAGTTTCGTCGTTCGGTGCTCGAAGTCGAGCAAGTGCAAGAGTGTCATTTGGTTTCAGGTGACTTTGATTATTTGATTAAAGCGCGCATTCGCGAAATGAGCGAGTACCGCCAACTGCTTGATGTATTGCTGCGCCTGCCTGGGGTGGCAAACTCAAAAAGTTATGTGGTCATGGAAGAAGTCAAAGAAACCATGGCACTGGCTTTGGGTATGTAAACCCACTGTTTCAGGATAAATACAAATTCATGCTTGCTCAAAGTGAAATTTGACAGTATAATTAAACGTTTACGGCTTTGATGTTTAAAGCCGAGTTGTAATTAACAGATGGAATATCTAATTTAATTAAAAGTTAAGGGTTTAAAAAATGGTAGTGATTCGTATGGCTCGTGGTGGCTCTAAAAAACGTCCTTTTTACAACATCGTAGCGGCCGATTCACGCAATCGTCGCGATGGTCGTTACATCGAACGTGTGGGCTTTTACAACCCATTGGCGGCTGAAGGTGTTGAAGGCTTGCGCATTGAACAAGAACGTTTGGCTCACTGGCAAAGTGTGGGTGCTCAATTGAGTCCAGCGGTTGCACGTTTGGTTAAATCAGTTAAAACTGCTTAAACCTGTATTATTTTTGATTGGGTTTTGACGCATGGTGAACTTCGTTCCGAAACAAAAGCGTGTGCAGGAACCTGCCCAACAAGCCACAAAAACTGTTAAAACCCAAAGCAATACCATTGTCCAACAGATGGATGATTTAATCATCGTTGCTCGCATTGGTGTAGCATATGGTGTCAAGGGGTGGGTGAAAATCCATCCCTTTTCGCATTCGCCCGATGCCTTGCAAAACGCCACGCGTTGGTGGATTGCGCCGTATATTCCTGAGCAATCGGTCGCAGATGCCCATTGGCGGGCATTTGAGCCCAAAGGTTTTAAACCGCACGCTGATGCGTGGGTCGGAACAATGGCGGGTTGGGTTGACCGCACAATGGCCGAACAATTCAAAGGTTGGCAAATCGCTGTATCACGCACAGAGTTTCCACAGCCTGATGAAGATGAGTTTTATTGGGTCGATTTGTTGGGCGCACAAGTCATCAATCAAGATGGTGTGGTGCTTGGCGTAGTCACACAACTCTTTGAAAATGCCGCGCATACGGTGATGAATGTGGTTTCGCAAGATTCAGATTTGGTAAAACCTACTGAATACCTCATTCCCTTTGTGTCCGCATTTGTGGGTGAAGTGAATGTACAATCACAACCCAAATCCATTGCTGTGACATGGGATGTGGACGCGACAGCGTAAAAAATTAGCACTGCACGCTTCTTTTGATGTCTGCACATGAGATGTTTGGCAATCAGCCCTCAATCATTAATATCAATTCATTTCATCATTGAATGAAAACATCTTCAAAACCTATTCTGCTTGATGTCATCACCTTATTTCCCGAAATGTTCAGCGTATTGACGGAGCAGGGCGTTGTGCGCCGTGCGTTTGAGTTGGGCTTGGTGGATTTGACCTTGACCAATCCGCGCGAGTTTGCCAGCAATGCCTATAAAAATGTGGACGACAGACCTTATGGTGGCGGCCCCGGTATGGTGATGATGGCACCGCCTTTGGCTAGCGCGATTCGTGCTGCGCGGGAACGACAAATGGCTTTGGGCTATACGCCTTATGTGGTCTATATGTCACCGCAAGGTGTGGTGTTGACACAGACATGGGTCGCAACACAATTGCAAGCCATGCACGTATCCATGAATATCGCGGCGAGTGCTGAGTTTGATAAACTGCCACGCAGTTTGATTGTGTTGTGCGGTCGCTATGAAGCGATTGATGAACGTTTGTTTGACGCGGGTTTGATTGATGCCGAATTGAGCATTGGCGATGTGGTTTTGTCGGGTGGTGAGTTGGCGGCAATGGTGATGTTTGATGCTCTGTTGCGCTGCGTGCCTGATGTTTTAAATGACCAATTGTCCGCCGCGCAAGATTCGTTTTCAGATGAATTGAACGGTCTGCTTGACTGTGCGCACTATACACGCCCCGAAGTTTTTGAGGATTTTGCTGTGCCAGAGGTGCTTTTGTCGGGAAACCATGCTAAAATAGCGGTCTTTCGTCGGCAGATGGCTTTAAAAAACACTTGGTATAAACGCCCTGATTTAATTGTTCGGGCGCGGGCGCAAGGTTTTTTGAGCGCGGCAGATGAAAAATATTTACAGCAATTGACACACGAGGTTTTGTAAATCGGTCAATGCTGTATTTGGGTGCTCAAACAGGCATGAATGTGTTTGGGCTTTTAAATGGATGTGGCGTGTCCAATAAAAAGACATTAAGCATCATCCATCCTCTGGTCATCTACAATAAAAACCGATGACAAACGATGGTATTTGGAGTGAAAAATGGATTTGATTCAAATTTTAGAGCAAGAAGAAATTGCTCGTTTGGGAAAAACCATCCCCGTATTTGCCCCTGGTGATACGGTTGTGGTCAGCGTGAACGTCGTCGAGGGTGCTCGTAAACGTGTTCAGGCGTATGAAGGTGTCGTGATTGCGCGTCGCAATCGTGGTTTGAACTCATCGTTCATCGTGCGTAAGATTTCATCTGGCGTGGGGGTTGAGCGTACATTCCAATTGTACTCGCCAGCCATTGCAGGTATTGAAGTGAAACGTCGCGGTGATGTGCGTCGTGCTAAGTTGTATTACTTGCGCGATCGTTCGGGTAAATCAGCACGTATTAAAGAAAAATTGCCTGCACGCAAAAACAAAACAGCTGCAGTTTAATGTTTCTGTTTTTGGTAATGAAAAAGCGCGACTTGGATGTTCGCGCTTTTTTGTCGCCTTTTTATGTAGACATCTCTTACAATAAAATATGACTCAGTCCATCATTCCTATTTTCAATCCACGCGCAGTGCCTCATATGGCGTGGTCTGAACATGCCAAAATGCCTGCATGGATAGAGCAAAATTGGCAATCGCTTAATCGAATTTTCATTAAACGCGCTTTAATGCACGCTCAAGATGTATCCGATTTATGGCGACAAGATGTCTGTTTGTCAGAGAATGTACGCCATGCCGCCGTATTGGTGCTTTTGATAGAAAGTGAGCAAGGCTATGATGTGGTATTCACCACGCGTGCGGCACATTTGCGCCACCATGCGGGGCAGGTGAGTTTCGTCGGTGGTCGGATTGAAGCGAGTGAAACTGCGGTACAGGCAGCTTTGCGCGAGGCGAATGAAGAAATTGGTTTAAATCCCGATGATGTGATGATTTTGGGCGCGATGCCTGATTATCAAACCATCACAGGATTTTGCGTGACCCCGATTGTTGGGGTGATGAGTGCGTCTTTGTGGCAGACTCAAACCATACGCATCGACGCGCAAGAAGTGGATCAAGTGTTTACTGTGCCGTTGCGCACACTGTTTGATCGGACTCAGATGCGTGTGCACACCTTTGAATACGCTGAGCAAAGTCGAATGTTTTTAAGTGTCACCCACGGCGAATTTTTCATTTGGGGTGCGAGCATGGCAATGTTGCATAATTTTGATTTGATTTTGCGCGCGGGATTCGAATAATCCTTTTTGCACGCTCGTTCACATCAAATTTTGGTTTAGAATAACATTGAGACAATTAATAATAAAGGAAGTGCCATGAGTTTAATCGCGATATTAGGTGCATTGTTATTGGAGCAAATTTTTCCGCTGTCGAGTTACACCCGACTTCGTTTGTGGTTGCGCAATGCGATTGACTATGTTGAGCGCGCATTGGCGATGGATCAGGTCAAGCCTTGGCAAACCTTTTGGTTTATCACCTTGATGGGGGCGTTGATCGCTGGGTTGCTGAGTTTTGCGACCCACGCGATTCACCCTTTGCTTGGTTTGCTGTTGACGATTGGGGTTTTATATTTGACCATTGGCATTCGCCAATTCAGTCATTTTTATAGCAAAATACGCCTTGCATTGACTGCTGGTGATGATGCAAAAGCACGCACCGCATTGGTTGAGTGGTTGCACGAAGAGGCTGAATTGACGGGCTATCGTGGCAATATTCAAGTGGCGCAACTCTCAGAAACGCAGTTGATTCGTCAAGCATTGGAAATGGCGATTGTATCGAGTTTGCGCTATGTGTTCGCGGGCTTGTTTTGGTTCTTGATTTTTGCACCGTTTCAACTCGGTGTGGCGGGGGTGGTTTTTTACCGCTTAGCGGATTTACTGGCGCGACGTTGGCATCTGCGTGCCGAGGGCAAACAAGATGCATACACGGTGTATGCTCGCAAAATGATGAATTGGATAGAGTTTTTACCTGCACGCTGTGCTGCCGTAATTTTTGCCGTGGTGGGCAATTTTGAAGAAGCCATGTACGCATGGCGCACCCAGTCGGGCAGTTTGCGTCAATTGGGTGAAACCGACGCGGCAGCGGTGACCTTGACTTCGGGCGCGGGCGCATTGGGCGTAACTCTGCGCGATGGCGTCACACAACGCACGCGCGATATGATGGATGAGCATGAGTTGGCACTGTACGGCGAGGACGTTGAATTAAAGGCCAACGAAGTCAAACATGCGGGGCAAATTGGCACGGGACCCAATCCTGATGTGCGCTCGCTCAACAGCGGAGTCGGCTTGTTTTGGCGTGCGACAATTTTTGTATTGCTGGGTTTGATGATGCTGACCTTGGCAAAGATTTTGGCTTAATTAGACTTGTGAAACATAGCGTGCTGTAGTACAATGCTCGTTGCTCATTTTGAGCGCACGGCGCGTTGTGAGACCAACGTGACCGCAAGTTTAATTTTTAAGGATTGATATGTCTATTACTGCAATTAAAGCCGAAGTCGTCGCGCAATACCAACGCGCAGCTGGCGATACAGGCTCTCCAGAAGTTCAAGTGGCTTTGCTCACAACCCGCATCAACGATTTGACGGAGCATTTTAAAGCCCACAAAAAAGACCACCACTCACGTCGTGGTTTGTTGAAAATGGTCAGCCGCCGTCGTAAGTTGCTCGACTATTTGAAACGCAAAGACGCAGACGCTTATCGTTCGCTGATTGAACGTTTGGGCTTGCGTAAATAATCAGTTTATGAGAATGCCTGTGTCGATGATGCAGGCATTTTTGTTTATGTTGTTGTCATTTCGGATGTTTATTGACAGGTGTTATTCCAAGAGGGTTGGTAGTAAGTTTCTCGTCATTGCGAGCAGATTCACCGCGAAGCAATCCATCAGGGTGCATGGATTGCTTCACTGATGAAGCGTTGTTCGCAATGACGGCTTTCTAAATCCTGTTGGAATAGCATGTCAAAACATCCTGTCTTAATTAGAAAAGGATTTTTTATGAGTATGTTTAATAAAGTTAGCAAAACTTTCCAATACGGTCAACACACCGTCAAAATGGAAACGGGTCAAATCGCACGCCAAGCCTCGGGCGCGGTGATGTTGGATATGGATGACACCGTGGTTTTAGCCACCGTGGTTGCCAAAGAACAAGCCAAAGCAGGGCAAGATTTTTTCCCATTGACTGTGGACTATATTGAGAAAGTCTATGCCGCAGGTCGCATCCCTGGTGGTTTTTTCCGCCGTGAAGGTCGTCCTTCTGAAAACGAGACCTTGGTCAGTCGTTTGATTGATCGTCCATTGCGTCCGTTGTTCCCAGAAGGTTTTTACAATGAAATTCAAGTGGTGGTGCAAGTTTTGTCATCAAACCCTGAAGTCAACCCTGATATTCCAGCCTTGCTCGCGGCGTCTGCGGCAATGGCGATTTCGGGTGTGCCATTCGCAGGTCCAGTTGGCGCGGCGCGTGTGGGTTATATCGATGGTCAATATGTATTGAACCCAACCTTTGCGCAACTCGAGAACTCACGCATGGATTTGGTGGTGGCGGGGACTGAAGCCGCAGTTTTAATGGTTGAATCAGAAGCCCAACAACTGCCAGAAGACATCATGCTCGGCGCGGTGGTCTATGGTCATGAGCAAATGCAAACCGCGATTGACGCAATCTATGAACTCGTGCGCGATGGTGGCAAGCCTGAGTGGAACTGGACTGCGCCTGCGAAAAACGAGCCT
>JAGNWC010000044.1 GCA_017986195.1 Hydromonas sp. | reverse complement strand
GGTTTATTGATGAGGATGGTCACACGCGACTCTTGCGCGACGGTGGCTTGACGCGCCAGCTGTACTTTATCGGTCGGCAAAATGCGTTGCCCCAAAGTCACGCGCACGCCATTGACCGTGACCCAACCTTTTTCAATGTAGTGATCGGCCTCGCGGCGCGAGCACAAACCTTTGTCGGCTAAATATTTGGAAATGCGAATACCATCGGCAGGGTTGGTTTTGATTTCACTGCTGTGGTCGCGCTCTTTGGGAAATTGCGGCTTGCGCGGTGCAGGACGTTTTTCGCCACGCACCACGTGTCCATCAACCACCTCGCGCACACCATCGCGCACTTTGCCGTGGCGTTGTGGCGCGCGGGACAATGATTCGCGGTGGGCAGGTTTTGCACCTCGCGCATCACGCTTGTCGCGATTGTCATGACTATCGCGTCTGTCACCACCCTCACGATTCTCTCGCGGTGGACGAGGTGCTCTGTCATCTCGCTGGGGACGCGCGCCAAAGTCCGAACGCGATGCGCGTGGGCGGTCTTCGCGTCGGTCATCTCTTTTATCACCACCCCCCTCACGATTCTCTCGCGGCGGACGCGGGGCTCTGTCATCTCGATGGGGACGCGCGCCAAAGTCCGAGCGCGGTGCGGGCGGGGTCGGTGCGACATGGTTGTTGCGATTGCGTCCGCGCACAGGCGCGCGACTCGGAACGTTGGTGTCTTTTTTGACGCCTGATGGGGCGCGTTTGTTGATGGTAAGGGTTTTGCTCATGATGGTCTTTGCATTGGTATTTCTAAAGTGAGCAGTTTATATTAGTTTGCCGATGATGCCCATGAAGAATGCCACCACGACACATAAAAAACTGTGACTACGGTTATGTGTTTTTCGCCAACCAGCCATCCAAGGCATTGGCAAAGTTTTGTACATCGCGTGTGGACAACGCGGCAGGTCCGCCCGTTTGTGTGCCCGAGTCGCGCAATTCTTGCATGAAGTTGCGCATCGAGAGCAGCGCGTGGACGTTTTCACGGGTATACCATTCACCTCGAGGATTGAGCGCAAGCGCGTTTTTTTCCACCACCAACGCCGCCAGTGGTATGTCGGCGGTAATCACCAAGTCGCCCGCATTCAAGCGCAGAACGAT
Source organism: Hydromonas sp. (assembly GCA_017986195.1). Taxonomy (GTDB): domain Bacteria; phylum Pseudomonadota; class Gammaproteobacteria; order Burkholderiales; family Burkholderiaceae; genus CTSOIL-112. The sequence goes on along the minus strand of JAGNWC010000044.1, from coordinate 6,941 downwards.
TTCGCCATCCGCCACATCCATACCCGATGACACTTGTACGGCTTTGATAAACGGCGATGGCGGGGTCATCAACATTTGATTGGCAATCAACGTGGTCATTATTTGCGTGCGCCGAGCAGCACGGTAAATCACGTCCTTGACTGCGCGTGGACAGGCATCGGCATCAACCCAAATATTCATGTGGTTCTCGCTGTGACGTGCAAAATAGGTCGGTTGTTGTATTATACCGACCCACCTGTATGTGAATGAAGTGGTTTATTCCACCGTCACCGATTTGGCCAAGTTGCGTGGTTTATCGACATCCGTGCCGCGTGCCACAGCGGTATGGTAGGCGAGCAATTGCAAAGGTAAGGTGTGCAAAATCGGTGAGAGCACGCCCGCATGATCGGGCAGATTGATAACGTGTACCCCTTCTTCAGGCTCGATGAAGGTATCGCGGTCGGCGAAAATATACAATTGTCCCGCGCGCGCTTTGACCTCTTGCAAATTTGATTTGAGTTTTTCAATCAAACCATCATTCGGTGCAATCGCCACCACAGGCATATCCGCATCCACCAGAGCCAATGGACCATGCTTGAGTTCGCCCGCCGCGTAACTCTCGGCGTGGATATAGGTAATTTCCTTGAGTTTGAGCGCGCCCTCCATGGCAATCGGCCAGTGGATGCCTCGTCCGAGAAACAGTGCGTGGTGTTTATCAGCGAAGTCTTTTGCCCATTCGATGATGTGCGGCTCAAGTGATAAAACCTGTTGCATCGCAGCAGGTAAATGACGCAATTGTTTCAAATAATTGTTTTCTTGCTCGATGGACAAACGCCCTTTGACCTTTGCCAAAACCAAGGTCAATACAAACAAAGACGACAATTGGGTGGTGAAGGCTTTGGTCGATGCCACACCGATTTCGGGGCCCGCGCGGGTGAGAAAACGCAATTGACTTTGACGAATCAATGCGGACTCAGGCACATTGCAAATAGACAGAGTCGATGCGTTCATGCCGTTGTGCAAAGCTTTTGCGTGTTGCAAAGCCGCAATCGTGTCGGCGGTTTCGCCCGATTGCGAAATGGTGATAATCAGGGTGTTGTTCATTGGCACGCTGGTGCGGTAGCGGTATTCAGACGCAATTTCGACATTCACGGGCACCTGCGCCATTTCCTCTATCCAGTAACGCGCCACCATCGCGGCGTGGTAACTGGTGCCGCAGGCGAGAATCAGGATGTTATCAGTGCGTTTGAATAGTTCATCTGCCGTTGCGCCAAACAAACCCGCGTTAATCGACTGCGCACCGCTGACCATTTCCAAAGTATTCGCAACAACCTCGGGCTGCTCAAAAGTTTCCTTTTGCATGTAGTGGGCAAAACGCCCCAAACTCACCGCATCGGCAGAAAGTTCCGATTCAAACACATCGCGCGTGACCAATTCACCCGCTGCGGTGCGGATTTGATAGCCATCCACTTTGATTTCGACCACATCGCCTTCTTCGAGGTACACCACATTGCGCGTTTCTGAAAGCAAGGCCGAAGTATCCGATGCCAAATAATTACCGTTTTCTCCCGTACCAATCAGCAAAGGCGCGCCTTGACGCGCGCCAATAATGCGGTCAGGAAATTGGCTGCACAGCACGGCAATTGCGTACAGCCCTTTGAGGCGTTTGCTCGCTTGAAACACCGCCTCATAAAAATCCAAACCTGTGGTGAGGGACTGATGGATGAGGTGCGTCATCACTTCGGTGTCAGTGTCAGAGGTGAAAATATAACCCGCCGCTTTGAGTTCTGCGCGCATTTCATCGTGGTTTTCGATAATGCCATTGTGCACCAAACTAATATCAAAACCACCTCCGTGCGACTCCATCGGGTGTGCGTTACGCAAGGCAGGCGCGCCGTGGGTTGCCCAACGGGTGTGGGCAATGCCGACGTGCGCGCTAAAATTTTGAGCAAGGATTTGCGCTTCGAGTTGCGCCACACGCTCAAGTGAGCGTTCGCAATGAATATGGTTGTCCGCCTGCAAAAACCCCACGCCTGTGGAGTCATAACCTCGATACTCCAATTTTTTCAAACCATCAATCAGTAATGGAAGAATATTTTTTCTCCCAACTGCCGCAACAATGCCACACATGTTTTACCCCAATTATTTATGTTAGGCAGGATTATAACGTGTTTTATGGGTTATTTTGTGCTCTTGCGCCAGCATTTTGAAAGGGACTTATTTGGGTGTCAAAAGTGAATTTAAGTACGCACGCAATCGGACTGGACGCAGCGGTTTGTATAAAACCTCAATATTTTTTTCATGCGCCAATTGCACCAATTCGGCACTGGTATCACCCGTAATTAAAACGCATTTAGGCGGGTGTTTTGGCTGTAAATTTTGTGCCTTGAGCAACACATCCAAACCGGTTTCGCCATCCAATCCCAAATGATAATCGGATAATATCAAGTCGAATGGACCATCTTCTGCAATCATTTCTTGCAACATATCGCTCGACAACACCACCGATACGTCCAAATGCCAACTGCTGAGCAACTGATTTAAATGATCAATGACCGTTTCATCGTCATCCAAAATCGCCACGCGCTTGCCAGCAACCCTGTCGCTGACCCGATCACGTTCTTTAATTTCTTGTGTTTTCGTCACAGGTGTGGGTGCGCAAGGGAGTTTCAGACCAAAACAACTGCCTTTACCGACAGTGGAGTGCACCAACAACTCCGCCCCCAATAACCGCGCCATACGCTCAGAAATTGCCAATCCCAAGCCAACGCCCCCTTTAACCCGTTGTTGGGCGTATTCTAAACGTTGGTATTCTTGAAAAATCTGCCGTGCTTTTTCTGCAGGAACACCCGTTCCTGTGTCATAAACCAACACGCGTGCCATATTGTTTTCGGAGTGGCGTACCCCGACAAGTATTCTACCTTTTTCGGTGTAACGCACCGCATTGCTGACGAAGTTGCTTAAAATGCTGTGCAACATACCTTCGTCGCATTGCACCCAAACATAAGTTGGCACGAACACCAACTCCAAGCCTTTTTGATGCGCCACTTCCTCAAACTCGACTTGTAAGCGGTTAAATATCCGCTGCAAAGACACCGCTTGAAAATCAGGTTTGACCACACCCGCATCCAAGCGCGACAAATTCAACATGGCATTAAACGATTGACTGAGCGAGTCAATCGCTTGCTCAATTTTCACCAAGGTTGGTGCAACTTCAACATTGTCATTTTTGCGTTTTGCATCGCTGGTCAGCAATGCCAAAGCATGTAAGGGTTGGCGCAAATCATGACTGGCTGCTGATAAATAGCGCGATTGAGAGACATTAAATTGTTCCAAGGCAATATTTTTTTGCTTTAAAGCATCAACCAAATCAGAATTATTGACTTTGACCTTAAATAATTCAGACAATTGCTGATTTAAAAATCGCAAAAAAATCAATTGAGACAGTGCCAACATGTACGCCTGCAGAGCCAAACGCTGAAACAAGCCCACATCTTTTAGGGTGCTGATGACAGAAATAAATACCACCGTGAAAATAATCAACGCGGAATAAATTCGCCCAAATCGCCCCATTAAGGCAATATTGATGATGGAAATCATTGCCAAAATCAACATGAATTGGATGAGGGTAGGCTCATCTGCCGTACGAGACAAAAAGTAGAAATACACATTCCACCACAACATCCATAAAGAACTGATGGCGGTGACCATCAAAATGCTTTGTGAGTGCTTTTGCGCAGACCGCATCCGTTGGACACGGCGCACATGGGTGAGCACGATGGCAATATACACCAGCATGGACACTGCCAAACCAACATGTTGCGCCAGTGTTAAGTGCGCGAAAAAAAATAGGGTACAAACGAGATACCCTATGAACGAAATCAGCAGAAAAACATTGGTATTGCGCAGATACGACTCAATATAAAACTCATATAAATCGTGCTCTTCCTGACTCAGCAGAAAATGCCAACTCATAAACCCATCCTTTGAATTACTTTAAGCACCTGAATTCGGACGGTATTGACCCAATAAACTTGGATTTTCATGTACCAAATGAATGGCTTGCGTGCGTGAATGCACACCCAAAGCGCGCAAAATGCCGACTACGTGTGATTTAACCGTGCCTATGGTTGCACCAACCGATTCGCTGATTTCTTGGTTAGAACAACCCTTGGTAATCAGATACAACACCTCTTGTTGGCGTGGTGTTAATTGCGAACCACCCGACTCTGCAATGCGTTCCGCACGTGTGCGTTTACGCTCAGATGCGGGATTCATAGCGGCGGTCAATAACTCAGGTGGAATATACACACCACCCGACAGAATCAAACGCACAGCCGAAACCAAAACTTCCGCCTTGGCGTTTTTAATGATAAAGCCCGAAATATTTTGACGATATGCCGCTTGGATCAGATGCGTATCGTCCTGACCAGACAGCACAGCCAAAGGCACAGTCGGGTAACGCTCACGCACACGATCCAAGGCAGTCAAACCTTGCGCATCAGGTAAGGTCAAATCCAATAAGACTAAGTCCAAATCATCTTGATGACGCTCAATCATATCCAAGGTGGTCGCTAAGTTTTCCGCCTCAAGAATGTGGCATTTTCCCCCGAGCGCATCATCTAAAATGGGTTTTAAACCCGCACGAACCAAACCATGGTCATCGACTATTAAAATTTTATAATCCATTATATATTTCCTCTTAATAACAATTTAAAAGTTATCACTGCTTAGTGTGTTTATTACGGTGTTGCATACCCTAACTGTAACACAATACCATTGACATCTCGACTTCAAAAAGCACCCAATCAAGCCTTTTCTGGGCGTTTCCAAGCTTTGATGGTCAATTGCTTACCACGCGCCAGTGTCAATTGATTGGCAGGCGCATGTTTGGTGATGGTTGAACCCGCGCCGATGGTTGCCCCCGCCCCTATGGTGACGGGCGCAACCAATTGACTGTCTGAGCCAATGAACGCACCGTCCTCAATAATGGTTTGAAACTTATTGACCCCGTCATAATTGCACGTAATCACGCCCGCACCAACATTGACATTTTTACCGATGGTTGCATCACCAATATATGCCAAATGATTGACTTTGGATTTCTCGCCAATCGTTGACTTCTTAATCTCAACGAAATTACCAATATGGGTATCATCCGCCAAAATCGCCTCTGGACGCAACCGAGCATAGGGACCAATCTTTGCTTTCTGACCAATCATTGCGCCATCCAAATGACTGAATGGTGCAACCTCAGTGCCTGCGCCAATTTGGGTGTTGCGCACCACGCAATTGGCACCGATTTTGACATTGTCACCCAAACGAACAACGCCCTCGAAAACGCAGTTGACATCAATGAACACATCCATGCCACAGACTAAATCACCACGCACATCAATGCGCGCTGGATCGGCCAAACCCACACCTGCATCCAATAATTTCTGTGCCACTTGAGCACGATAAATGCTTTCCAATTGTGCCAACTGCGCTTTGCTGTTTACGCCCAATGTTTCCCACTCTGTATCAGGATGTTCGGTCGCAATGCCAAAACCATCTGCTACAGCCAAAGCAATGACATCGGTTAAATAATACTCCCCCTGCGCATTGTGATTGGACAACTGCGCCAACCATTTCTTTAAAGGTGCTGTTGGCGCAATTAAAATCCCCGTATTAATTTCGGAAATAGCCAACTGCTCAGGATGGGCATCTTTTTGCTCAACTATTTTGGACACATTGCCTTGAGCATCACGCACAATTCGACCATACCCCGTCGGGTCAGACAAATGAACGGTCAACAACGCCAAATTCTGATTATCTGCTTTTGAAAGCAATCTTTTTAAGGTGTCTTCCTGAATCAGGGGCACGTCGCCATACAAAATCAAGGTTGGCGCACGCTCATCCAAAAAAGGTACGGTTAATTGAACCGCATGTCCCGTACCCAGTTGCGGCACCTGCTCCACAAACACCACATCATCCTCTGAAATCGACGATTTCACCTGCTCTGCTTCATGCCCAACCACCACACACAATCTCGAACCATCCAAAAGTCGCGCCGTGTCCAGCACATGCTCAAGCATTGACTCTCCTGCCAAAGTATGTAAAACCTTAGGCTTGTTCGAACACATCCGCGTGCCTTTTCCAGCAGCGAGCACTACCACATTCAACATATCAATCCCATACGATTATTGGCGTAATACTTTGCGAAAAATACCTGTCACAGGCACCCCCACTAAGTATAACTACGCACATATTTCTATGACAATAGCATAACTAAACCACGCAGTCAAAAATTTTTTTGAGTAAAAATATAAATACTAAACCAACTCCAAGTCCATAAACACGCCATCGTCTTAACTTTTGTTCTTGTTGTGTCAAGCGTGTTTCTAACTGTTGCATACGATTCAAATATTCGCTTGATTCAGCAGTGTGTTGAATGTACTTCAAAAAATCACGGGGAGCTTGCGGTAAATGGCGCGCAATAAACGGCAATTCACGTTTGATTTGACGCACCACCCCTTTGATGCCCAAAGTCTCGCGCATCCATTTCTCTAAAAATGGTTTAGCGGTTTGCCACAAGTCCAAATCAGGATCCAGCACGCGCCCCATGCCCTCGACATTAAGTAAGGTTTTTTGCAACAACACCAATTGCGGCTGAACCGACACATTGAATTCGCGCGACACATCAAACAATCGCATCAACACCTGACCCAATGAAATTTCTGAAATCGGGCGACCAAAATACGGCTCACACACCGTGCGCACAGTGCTGGTCAATGCTTCCAACGGTGTATCAGCAGGAACCCAACCTGATTCAATATGCGCTTTTGCCACGCCTTGATAATCGCGGTTAAAAAACGCGAGGAAATTAATCGCCAAATAATAACGGTCGGTCTCGGACAGTGCACCCACAATACCACAGTCTAAGGCAATGTAGTGCCCGCGCTGCGCGCCCGTCGTACCGA
>JAGNWC010000159.1 GCA_017986195.1 Hydromonas sp. | reverse complement strand
GTTTGGCGTGGGGCTTGGACAATAACCTCACGCGCAAGGTGTCGCTCACCGATGCCACTTGGCTTGCGATGAGCAAAGGCGCGGTGGCGGGCGTGGTTAATCTGACCTTGGCGTTCGCGCTCGGTGCACAAATGCCTGCCATGACCAACATCGCATGGGCGATGGTGGTGGGGTTTTTGGCGTATGGTTTGAGTTTGGTGTTGTTTGTGGTGGCTTTGCGCCACCTTGGTGCGGCGCGCACAGGAGCGTATTTTTCGATAGCACCATTTGTCGGTGCGGTATTGGCGTTGTTGATGGGCGAGCCTTTGACTTGGCAGTTGGGCATTGCCACGGTTTTGATGGCGATTGGTATTGTGTTGCATTTGACCGAACGCCACGTGCACGTGCACGACCACAGTGCGATGACGCACGAACACGAACACACGCACGATGCGCATCATCAGCATGAGCATGAAGTGGCTGTCGATGCGGGAGTGAAACACACACATCGTCATGTACACAGCACATTGCGCCATACCCACGCGCATTTTCCTGATATGCACCATCGGCATGAACATTGAGTCGTTTATTAATAGAAAAAAGGGTTGATGGTTTGACAAAATAGTTCAAACCCATCAACCCAAATTCAGGGGCTATCAGACTTTATAGTCACCATGTTTAATAAACTCGACCGTCATTGCGAGCAGATTTACCGCGAAGCAATCCAGTGAAATCAAGCGGTTTGACGCGGTATGGATTGCTTCGCTGACCAAGCGTCGCTCGCAATGACCTCCATTTGTTCATACAGCCATTACAACTTTTTGCCTTCTTATACCCACTCTAAAACATTAAGCCATCACTGCGGCAAACGCATCCGCTACATAGTCCACATTGTTGCTGTTCAAACCAGCGACACACATGCGACCAGATTTCACCAAATACACCGCAAACTCTTCACGCAGACGATCGACTTGCTCAGGGCTTAAACCTGTGTAACTGAACATACCGCGTTGTTTAATCAAGTATGAAAAATCCTTACTTGGTACTTTTGCGGTCAATACGTCATATAATTTTTGACGCATGGCTTTGATGCGCACACGCATTTCAGACACTTCGGCTTCCCACATCGCGCGCAATTCGGCTGTGTTCATCACATTGGCGGTGACGGTTGCCACGTGGTAGGCTGGGCTGGAGTAAGTTTTGCGGATGGTCAATTTGAGTTGACCCAAAATGCGTTCGGCTTCCTCAGCATTGGCACACACCGCTGACAAACCACCTGCACGCTCACCGTAGTAAGACAGGTTTTTAGAGAATGAGTTGCTGACAAAGAAAGTCAAACCCGATGCGGCAAACAAACGAATCGCATAGGCATCATCGATGATCGAATCGCCAAAGCCTTGGTAAGCGATGTCCAAAAAGGCAATGAGTTCGTGCTCTTTAATCACAGGCACGAGGGCTTGCCATTGTTCTTTGCTCAAATCCACGCCCGTTGGGTTGTGGCAGCATGGGTGCAGCAAGACCACAGAGTTTTTTGGCAGTGCTTTGAGCGCAGCTACCATTTCATCAAACTTCACACCACCTGTGACTGCATCGTAGTATGGATAAGTTTTAACATTAAAGCCCGCCGCTTCAAAAATCGCGCGGTGGTTGTCCCAAGTTGGGTCAGATACATACATGTCACTCGCTGGAAAGTAGCGTTTCAAAAAGTCTGCACCCACACGCAATGCGCCTGATGCACCGACGGTTTGCACGGTGGCAACACGTTTGGATGTCAACGGCTCAGAGTTCTCGCCAAACAATAGATTTTGAATTGCGATGCGATACGCCGCCAAACCTTCCATCGGCAGGTAAGGGCGCGGCTCGAGGTGATGTGATAAATCGGTTTCAGCTTGGATGACCGAGGGCAACAATGGCAAACGGCCTTGGTCATCATAATAAATCCCAATTCCCAAATTGACTTTAACGTTATCGCGAGGGTCTTTTTTAAAAGTTTCTACCAATCCTAAAATCGGGTCGCCAGCATAGGCATCAACGTGTTCAAACATAATGTGCTTTCAGTGAGTTGGACAAAATAACCCGTGGATTATACCGAGGTTTTATGCTGAATAAAAGGCTTAAGTGGATGGTGTTGGATTTAAAATTTTCTTAATCCGATAAGGTGTTACGAGCAATGGGTTGGTTTGAGTGGTGTTGGTATGATGGTCGGATGTTCAATGCGGCGGTGGTATAATCACGCGTTGATACAGAAAAAAATGAGTACAGATATGAGCGAAAATCGCATCATCACCTATCCCGATTCACCGTTTGAGTTGCATCAGCCGTTCGCGCCTGCGGGCGATCAACCGACTGCCATTGCCACCTTGGTCGAAGGGGTCAACGATGGTTTGAGTTTTCAGACCTTGCTCGGGGTCACAGGCTCAGGCAAAACCTTTACGATGGCCAATGTGATTGCGCAAACGGGACGACCCGCGCTGGTGCTCGCACCGAATAAAACCTTGGCAGCGCAGTTGTACAGCGAGTTTCGTGAGTTTTTCCCGAACAATGCGGTCGAGTATTTCGTCTCCTACTACGATTATTATCAGCCTGAAGCGTATGTGCCGCAGCGTGATTTATTCATCGAAAAAGACTCGGCGATTAATGAGCATATCGAGCAAATGCGTCTGTCTGCGACCAAAAGCCTGCTCGAGCGGCGCGATGTGATTATCGTGGGGACGGTCTCGTGTATTTACGGGATAGG
>JAGNWC010000158.1 GCA_017986195.1 Hydromonas sp. | reverse complement strand
TTCGCGCCAACTGCAAATGATCGCGCATTTGTTGTGTCACACGATTGACATCTTGCTGTGCCACAAATTGCTCATAGCGTGGAATCGCCATAGAGACCAAAATCGCCACAATGGCCAGAGTCAACAACATTTCAATTAAGGTGAAACCCTGTGATTTGACTATTTGGTGATTTAAAACCCCACGAGCATGATTTTTAACGCAGAAAAGACCACCGGGTGCCAACGGATTATTCACTCGGATTTTGCGCCATTTTTCCTTCAATTTTCCAAGCATGGTGTATTCTACTCATGTATTCATCATTAATTTTTACCAATGCAGAAATATTAAAGCATGTTGTGAAATACCGCAAGGAAAAACAAATATATATAAAAATATACTTTTGTTTTCAATTGTTAAACTTATTGGCTCTCGAATTCTAAAATGGCTCCATTTGGCGCAACATTGACCATCAACTCAGAAAAATGGTCTGCTTTTGTTTAAAATTTCGCGCATAATCTCAGACACAGTAAGACTACAGTACCACTTACAAAGCCAATTATTGAAAGGACACTTTATGAACAACGCCGACTTACTCGCCCGCAAAAATGCCGCCACACCCCGCGGTGTCGGGGTGATGTGTGAGTTTTACGCCAAAGATGCCAAGAACGCCGAAATCTGGGATGTCGAAGGCAAACGCTACATCGATTTTGGCGGCGGGATTGCCGTGGTCAACACGGGTCATCGCCACCCCAAACAAGTCGCAGCGATTGCCGCGCAGTTAGAACATTTCACCCACACTTGCTATCAAGTCGTGCCGTATGAATCCTACGTGCGACTGGCTGAGCGTGTGAACGCCGCCGCGCCGATTAAAGCCGCGACCAAAACCACGTTTTTCACCACGGGTGCAGAAGCCGTTGAAAACTCAATTAAAATCGCCCGCGCCTACACCAAACGCTCTGGCGTGATTGCATTTAGCGGCGCGTTTCACGGTCGTACCATGATGGGTATGGCACTAACGGGCAAAGTTGCACCGTACAAAATCGGCTTTGGTCCGTTCCCTGCGGAAATTTATCACGCGCCGTTTCCTGTTGAATTACATGGCGTTTCTACGCAAAATTCATTGGATGCAATTGCACATATTTTCAAATCCGAAATCGAGCCTTCACGCGTGGCGGCGATTATCCTCGAGCCTGTGCAAGGCGAAGGTGGTTTCTATCAAGCACCTGCCGAATTCATGCAAGGCTTGCGCAAAATTTGTGACGAACACGGAATTTTATTGATTGCTGATGAAGTGCAAACAGGTTTTGGGCGCACAGGCGCGCTGTTCGCCATGAACCATTATGAGGTTGAGCCTGATTTGATGACGTTTGCAAAATCTTTGGCAGGCGGTATGCCACTGTCTGGCGTGGTCGGTCGCGCTGAAATCATGGATGCACCTGCACCGGGTGGTTTGGGCGGCACATACGCGGGCAACGCATTGGCAATCGCCTCTGCGCACGCGGTGATGGACATCATCGAAGAAGAAAAACTGTGCGAGCGCGCTGTGGCATTGGGCAACGTATTGAAAACCCGTCTCAATGATTTAAAAACCAAGGCACCGCAAATCTCAGATGTGCGCGGACCTGGCGCGATGAACGCCGTTGAATTCATCAATCCGACCACAGGCAAACCCGACCCTGACTTCACCGTGAAAGTGCGCGTGGCGGCATTGGCAAAAGGTTTATTGCTACTGACCTGCGGCACGTATGGCAACGTCGTGCGTTTCCTCTACCCATTGACCATTGAGGATGCGGTATTTGAAGAAGGTTTGGGGATTTTAGAGCAAGCGATTTTAGATGCGGCGAAGTAACATTTTACCATTGTCATTGCGGGCTTGACCCGCAATCTTCTTGCAAAAAGATTGCTGGTCAAGCCCGCAATGACTCAAGGTTTATTTGGGCATAAGCACAGTTTTGGTACCCCCACTGCAATTCAAAAAACCAATCACGTACAAGCAAAAATATTTTAAGGACACATCATGTTGGCACTCAAAGACCCTTCTTTATTCAAACAACAATGTTACCTCAACGGCGCGTGGGTCGACGCACCCGCAGGTGCCCAAACCACCACCGTCATCAATCCAGCGACAGGCGAAGTCATCGGTCACGTCCCACGCATGGGGCGCGCTGTGGCGGCGCAGGCGATTGTTGACGCAAATGCTTCATGGAAAGCATGGCGCAATAAAACCGCAAAAGAGCGTTCCGCCATCTTGCGCAAATGGTTTGACCTCATGGTCGCCAATGCGGACGATCTCGCCTTAATTCTCACCAGTGAGCAAGGCAAACCCTTGGCTGAAGCCAAAGGCGAAATTCTGTATTCCGCCAGTTTCATTGAATGGTTCGCCGAAGAAGGCAAACGCATTTACGGCGACACCATCCCAACCGTGGCGATGGACAAACGCATCATGGTGACCAAAGAGCCCATCGGCGTGTGCGTGGCCATCACGCCGTGGAACTTTCCATCGGCGATGATTACGCGCAAAGCCGCTCCTGCACTCGCGGCGGGCTGCCCGATGATTGTACGCCCTGCGGATCTCACGCCATTTTCAGCATTGGCAATGGCAGAACTTGCGCACCGCGCAGGCGTGCCCGCGGGTGTGTTCCAAGTCATCACAGGTCGCTCAACTGAACTGGGCGCGGAATTTACCGAAAATCCAATTGTGCGCAAACTCACGTTCACAGGTTCCACTGAAGTGGGACGCAAACTGATGGCGCAATGCGCACCAACCATCAAAA
>JAGNWC010000043.1 GCA_017986195.1 Hydromonas sp. | reverse complement strand
ACAGCCCCACCAATGTCCAAGCAGGCACAGCCATGATTGCACAGCGTGGGCTCGGTGACATCGCTACATTTAGCGAGGTTGATGCGTTCAATCGTCAAAACTACGCTGAACTCAACCCCGCGCCAACTTTGGGCATCGTCTCTGGTTTGCATGAGTTATTTCCCGATAATGATTTGGTCATGCAATCTTTGCTTGGACTGGGTGATGCCATCAGCACAGGCGGATATTTAATTTACACCTGCCAGCCATGGCATCCGCAGTTAGAAATGATTGCCCGTTGTCTAACCAGTCACCGCCAAGGTCAAGCGTGGGTGATGCGCCGCCGCAGTCAACAGGAAATGGATCAATTGGTTGAACGTGCAGGTTTTCGCAAACTCAAACAACTGATTGACGAGGACGGAATTTTCACCGTGTCTTTGGCCATCAAAGCCTGATGGATCGATTGTATGACTGATTTAAAGTCACCTTCTCACCCATCCACGGCGGTATCTGAGGCATCGGAACAAAAATCACCACAAACAATGCCGCTGAAGCGGTATGCAGCCCTGTGTTTGTTGTTGCTGGGTGTGGTGTTTTATGCGTCCTATGGCTTTGCCAATTGGCTCAGCGCGCAGCGCGCGCCTTTGCCCGAAATCGCGTTTGCTTGGGAACAGCACATTCCTTTTTGGGCGTGGACCATCGTGCCCTATTGGTCACTCAATTTGTTTTATGCGTGCTCGGTGTTTGTCTGCAAAGACCGAGACGAGTTGCATGGTCTGATTAGGCAATTACTGGTGGCACAAGCGATTGCCATCTCGTGTTTTATGGTTTTTCCTTTACAGTTTACTTGGGTAAAACCGCCAGCAACGGGCATCTCAGGCGCATTGTTTCAAGCTTTGGCAGGGTTTGACCAGCCATACAATCAGGCTCCTTCTTTGCACATTATTTTGCTCATCATCATCGGTCATTTTTACTACAGTAAATTTCCAAAAATCCTCCGTGCTGTTTGGCTGGTTTGGTTAGGGGTGATTGCGTTATCGGTTTTAACCACGTACCAGCACCATTTCATCGACATCCCCACAGGTGTGGCGGTGGGGGCTTTAATTTTATGGGCTCTGCCCATCAATTCACCCCCCATTTGGCGCGCATCGGCGCGCAGCGCAGCACGACACACCACATTCATGCGGTATTACTTACTTGCCGCAGTCGCTCTGCTTGGATTGGCATGTTTGGGGGGGTGGTTTTTGTGGCTTCTGTGGGGCGCACTGGCATGTCTGTTGGTGGCAATCAATTACGGTTTTTTAGGGGCAAAAGGCTTTCAAAAAAACACCGATGGCCGTATGCGTTTCGCCGCATTTACAGTGTTTGCCCCGTATTTATTGGGGGTTCGGATCAATATGGCGTATTGGTTACGCGCTGTGCCCAAAGCCGTTGCCATCACCGAACGGGTTTGGGTAGGCAGTATCCTGGCACAGGCTGATTTTGATGCGGTGTTGGATGTGTGCGCTGAATATCCGTGTACGCCCACACCCGCGCATTATATTTTCATACCGTTATTGGATATGGTCACACCCAATATCGACGATGTGCGCCATGCCGCCGATGCCCTACAAACGCAATTGAATGTCTCAGGCAAACCAGTTTTGGTGTGTTGCGCGCTCGGTTATAGTCGCAGTGTCGCGGTGGTGGTCACGTGGTTGGTGCGCCATCAACACTGCGCCAGTTTGAATGATGCCATTGCATTGGTTCAAGCAGTACGCCCTCAAATGGTGTTGTCCAAACCCATGTTCAACCTTATTTCTCAAGCCGTTTTATGAACCCTACACATCCACCATCCAGTCAAAACACCGATGCCGATGCTGACTTGGCACGCACCACCGCGCATTTACTCCATACCAGCCGCTATATCTGGCATTTTAATTTGATGGTGTGTGTCATCAGCCTATGGCTTTCATCACAAAGCCCCGTAGTTTATTGGGCGGTTTTGGAGGTATTGCTCACAGTTTTGATATTGTTTTTCCTTGTCCGCATTCAATTCGATGCACGGTTATTGGCAGAGATTGCTCAGGGTCGTTTGACTTTAAATCATTTAGACAACGCACTGATACAACTCAAATTGCGCCCAACCTCTACGGTCATGCGTTCAATGCACGCGCGATGTTTGGCGTGTATGCGTTTGTTTTATATTTTTTGTGGGCTCACAGCAGTGCATGCGTTGATGCCCTTAACTCCACTTTTCATTTAAATTGATAATTTCTATGAGCATTCAAAATATAAAAACATTGCTGCAACACTCTTTATTTGCCCAAACTTTAAGCGGTATTTTGTTGTTGCTCATCATCAGCAGCACCCTTGCGTGGTTACTCAAATCACGCGCACGCTCGGAGCATGCACGCGCTTTATTTGACCACATCATCGTGCGCATCAACGCATGGTGGATCATGGCGGGGGTTTTGGCAGTGGCTTTTTACGGTGGTCTCATCACGACGGTGGTGCTGTTTTTTGTGCTATCCATCATTGCTTTGCGTGAATTTTTGCGTTTGATACCTTTGCATGATGCCGATAAACGCCTTGCCCTGCTCGCATTTTGTGTCTTTACGCCTTTGCAATATTGGTTTGTCTATGATTTATGGTATGGCATGTTTGCGATTTTGATTCCAGTGTATGCCTTCATGGTAGTGCCTTTTGTCTCGGCTTTAGCGGGTGATACTAAAAATTTTTTGGCGCGCACCGCCAATTTTCAGTGGGCATTGATGTTGTGTGTGTATTCGATTAGTTATTTACCCGCACTGTTGATGTTGCCGTTTACCCATCATTACGCTGACCGTAATATTCAATTGATTTTGTATTTTGTGATTGTGGTGCAATTATCCGACGTGTTGCAGTTCATTTATGGCAAATTATTGGGCAAACACGCACTCGCACCGAATGTCAGCCCGAATAAAACTTGGGAAGGTTTGGTGGGCGGCATTACCACCGCAACCCTTTTGGGCGTATTTTTGCGCGGACTCACACCGTTTAGTGCAACTCAAGCAACTGTGATTTGCTTGGTCATATTAATTGCTGGCTTTGCAGGCGGTTTGTGCATGTCGGCGATTAAACGTGATCGTGGGGTCAAAGATTTTGGCAACTTGATTCAGGGACATGGGGGTGTTTTGGATCGGTTGGACTCGGTCGTATTCTCAGCCCCCTTGTTTTTTCATATTTGTCGGTATTGGTTTCTCAATGCATAAAAAAATGGGCAAATGATTTGCCCATTTTTGATAAACACCCATAAATATTACAATGAATTAACCGCATCCAATGCAGGTGTGAACGCCAAGTTTTGCGCGTCTGCCACCGCTTTGTAAGTGAGTTTTCCTTTGCAAACATTCAAACCGTTGAGCAAGTGCACATCGTCCAACAAGGCTTGCTTGATGCCCTTGTTGGCAATCGCCAAAGCGTACGGCAAAGTGGCATTGTTCAAGGCATAGGTTGAGGTTCTCGGCACGCCACCTGGCATATTCGCCACACAGTAGTGCACCACATCATCAACCACATAAGTTGGGTTTTCATGCGTGGTGGCTTTAGAGGTTTCGGTACAACCGCCTTGGTCAATCGCCACGTCAACAATCACCGCGCCTTTTTTCATTTTTTGCAGCAAAGTGCGTGGAATCAATTTCGGTGCGTTGGCACCTGGAATCAACACGGTACCAATCACCAAATCGGCTTGCACCACGGCTTTTTCCACCGCATCTGCGGTTGAATAAACGGTTTTAATCCGCCCCGCAAAAACATCGTCTAAGTAACGCAAACGGTCAATATTGCGCTCAATTACGGTCACATCAGCACCCATGCCAACTGCCATTTTAGTGGCATTCAGACCCGCAACACCGCCGCCCAAAACCACGACATTGGAAGGCGCAACCCCAGGAACGCCGCCGAGCAATGCGCCTAAACCGCCTTCGGATTTTTGCAATGAATACGCGCCAACCTGCACCGCCATGCGCCCTGCAACTTCAGACATCGGTGCTAGCAGAGGCAATGTGCGGTTGTCCGCTGTCACCGTCTCATACGCCACGCCGATACAGCCCGATTTGAGCAAACCTTCGGTTTGTGGGGCATCGGGTGCAAGGTGCAGATAAGTAAACAAAATTTGCCCTTCGCGCAATTGCTCGTATTCAACTTTTTGTGGTTCTTTTACTTTGACAATCATCTCGCATTGAGCGAAAATCTCCGCAGCAGTGGCTTTAATCTGCGCGCCGACGGCTTGATAAGCCGCATCATCTGCGCCAATACCTTGTCCCGCTTGTGTTTCTACCCAAACTTCATGGCCATTGGCGATGAGTTCACGTACGTTTTGTGGGGTGAGTCCAACTCGGTTTTCGTTGGTCTTGATTTCTTTTGGTACGCCAATTAACATAATAATCTCCTGTGTGATGTGTTATTTATAATAACGATTGAAAGTATATAAGACAAAAGTAAAATTATTAAATCGAATTTTTATAAAATCAAAATTTTTAACTGATAACGCGTTTATTTTAGAATAAATATTTATTTAAACCAATTGGAGCCTTTATCGTCACTGATTTGGTATCATTACATCGCCTTTCTTTTTTATTTGAACAGTCATGCACACGCACACCCCAAAACCACTCATCACCGTCATTGCCGCCATCTCAGAAAATCGAGGTTTGGGTAAAAACAACCAACTTCTATGGAAAATTCCACAGGATTTGAGTTTTTTCAAAAAAGTCACGTCGGGAAGCCCCATCATTATGGGCAATAAAACCTATTCTTCAATCGGTCGCCCATTGCCCAATCGCTTGAACATTGTTGTATCCAAAACCTTGGTCGGGCAATGTATCAAGATTGATGGCTGTGAAGTGGTGTCCTCTCTCAATGAAGCGATTACTTTGGCAAGCAACTACCTCTCTTTGCACCAACATATCAACTCTGAACTGTCTGAGCGGGTGCTGGGCTCCAAAGATGAATCGATTGGTTTGGTTGATCGCCAACTTGCTAAACTCACCCCATCACACCTTCGCGTTGATCCTGCAATTTTTATTATTGGTGGCGCGCAAATCTATGCCCACGCCCTAAAAAACAATATCGTTGACCGTGTGTTATTGACTGAAATTCATCAAGCCAGCGATGCCGATGTTTTTTTCCCAGTATTAGAAGAAAACCAATGGCAAGAAGTATGGCGAGAGTCACACTTCGATGAGCAAAATAATTTATCTTTTGACTTTGTCGATTACCGTAAATTGGCTCAATAATATGCCGAATCTTACACCCACATCAAAGCCCAAAAAACTCGATAAATCCACCGCTTATGAGGTGCGTCCCGAACAATCGGTGGATTTACTCAAAGCCCTGCACATTCTCACCACCGATGGCAAAATCAATCAAGACTCACGTAGAAAATTAAAACAAATCAATCATTTATTTAACTTTATTAAACCATTGCTTGATGATGTGTTGGCGCAAAAAAATCACATTTGCATGGTCGATCATGGCGCGGGTAAATCATATTTGGGGTTTTTAATGTACGATTTGTATTTCAAACCTTTGGAATTGACCGCCGAGCAAGCAATGATTTACGGCATTGAAACCCGTGATGATTTGGTCACCCGCTCTCAAGAATTGGCACACAAAGCACAATTTACAGGAATGAAGTTTCTCAATCTATCGGTGGCAGACTCGATTCAGTCTAAATTGCTGCCCGAATCGGTCGATATCGTCACTGCGCTGCACGCGTGCAATACCGCGACCGATGATGCCATCGCCTTTGCTTTGGCAAAAAATGCAACCCACGTCGTCCTCGTGCCCTGCTGTCAAGCCGAGGTCGCCAGTGTTCTACGCGCCAATAAATCGCAACAACTGCCCAATCCACTGACAGAAATCTGGCGACACCCAATTCATACGCGTGAATTTGGCAGCCACCTCACCAATGTACTGCGTTGTTTACAACTGCAAGCGCATGGCTATGATGTCTCGGTGACCGAATTGGTCGGTTGGGAACACTCGATGAAAAATGAGTTGATTGTCGCGTCGCGCAAATACCGCGCCGATGGTCAGATACAGTACAACCGCAATGCGGCACAGCGTTTAAACGAATTGCTCAACACCTTGGGGCTAAATGCTCTGAGCACGCGTTTTTTCACCCCAAGTTTATCGGCTGGCGTATAATACGGCACTGATTATTTTGAACTGAAAGCACTTTATGAAAATCGCAAAAAATACCGTAGTGACCCTATCCATGTCGGTCACAGACGCACAAAACAACTTCATTGAACAAACCTCTGGCGATGGCTTTACCTATCTGCACGGCGGTTATGATGACTTTTTCCCCACCATAGAAGAAGCACTCGAAGGTCAAGACATTGGCTTTGAGACCACCATCCAACTCGAACCGGAAGACGCTTTCGGCGAGTACGATGCGGAACTGGTGCGCGTGGAAGACCGCAGTTTATTTCCCGCCGAGATTGAGGCAGGCATGATGTTTGAAGGCATCCCAGAAGGCGCGGATGAAGACGAAATGGAATTTTTCACCATCACCGATATTGAGGGCGATAAAGTCGTCTTAGATGGCAACCACCCATTGGCGGGCATCGCTTTGCGCTGCGTGGTCAAAGTCACCGATGTTCGTCAGGCCACTGCCGAAGAAATTGAGCACGAACACGTACACGATGCCGATGGGCATCACCATGATGACCATGAGCATGGCACGGTGCACTAAAAATCCAGTGATTTATCCGCACGCAGATGATAAAAATCCCTACTCTCGTTGAGGTAGGGATTTTTTACGCACTCCATGACGGTATGTACCGCAATCACCCACCCGAACGAATCAGGTGATCAAATGCACCCAAAGCCGCTGTTGCACCCGCACCCATCGAAATGATGATTTGTTTGTAGGGCACAGTCGTGCAATCCCCTGCTGCAAACACGCCAGCCATAGAAGTTTGACCTCGACTGTCGATTTCAATTTCACCACGTGGACTCAATTGGATGGTGTCTTTGAGCCAATCGGTGTTGGGCAGCAGACCAATTTGCACAAAAATACCTTCTAATTCAATCAAATGAACCTCATCCGTTTGGCGGTCTTTGTAGCGCAGCCCCGTTACGCGCTGACCATCGCCAACCACTTCTGTGGTCAATGCCAAGGTATGGACGGTCACATTGGGCAAACTGCGCAATTTTTCTTGCAACACCGCATCCGCACGCAACTGCCCATCAAACTCCAATAAAGTCACATGCGCCACGATACCCGCCAAATCAATCGCTGCTTCAACGCCCGAATTACCACCACCAATTACGGCCACGCGTTTGCCTTTGAACAAAGGACCGTCACAATGTGGACAATAAGCCACGCCTTTGGCTCGATACTCGGCTTCACCAGGAACGTTCATATTGCGCCAGCGCGCACCCGTTGCGAGAATCACCGATTTGCTTTTAAGCACCGCACCATTTTCGAGCGTTACCGACAGCAACCCATCGCTACCCGCCGCCTGCAATTGGGTGGCTTTTTGCACATTCATGATGTCCACTGGGTAGGCTTTAACGTGCTGTTCCAATGCTGCCGCAAGTTTTGGCCCTTCGGTTTCAGTGACCGAAATAAAGTTTTCAATCGCCAAGGTGTCTAAAACTTGCCCGCCAAAACGCTCCGCCACCACGCCCGTATTGATGCCCTTGCGTGCCGCATAAATCGCCGCCGCCGCACCTGCGGGGCCACCGCCGACCACCAAAACATCAAACGCTGCTTTGGCATTGAGTTGTTCTGCCGCTTTTTCACTCGCGCCCGTATCGAGTTTGGCGATGATTTCCTCAAAGGTCATACGCCCTTGACCAAACTCCTGACCATTGAGAAACACGATCGGTACGGCCATGATGTTGCGCGATTTGACCTCGTCTTGAAAGTCTGCGCCATCAATCATCGTATGGCTGATGTTGGGATTGAGTACAGACATTAAATTCAATGCTTGTACCACTTCTGGGCAGTTGTGACATGACAAGGAAATAAAGGTTTCAAAATGCATTTTTTCATTTAAACCTTTAATCTGCGCAATTGCTTGGGCATCAATTTTCGGCGGATGTCCGCCGACTTGCAAGAGTGCAAGCACCAAAGAGGTGAATTCATGCCCCATCGGCACACCTGCGAACGCCACACGTGGTGTTTGACCGACCTCACCCACGGTAAACGAAGGCTTCCATTGCGATGCGCCATCCTCACGCACCGAGACCTTATCGGACAATTGTGCCAATACGGTCAACAATTCACGTATCTCATGGGCTTTGGCACTGTCGTCCAACGTTGCCACCAATTCGATGGGACGTTGTAGTTTTTCTAAATACGCTTTAAGTTGCGCTTGAAGGTTTGCATCGAGCATATTTTTCTCCTTGAGATGAAAATTTA
>JAGNWC010000157.1 GCA_017986195.1 Hydromonas sp. | reverse complement strand
CATGGGGTTTTTGAGATTTGATCAAGGCTTATTTTTTCAACAATTTGTGGTATTCATCACGCACAGCCAATAAACTCTTGAGTACTTGTTTGGATGCCATCAAGTCGCCTTTTGCCATCGTCGCATCAAGCATGGCAAGTCCCATTTTCATTTTTGTCATGCCTTCGGCATACTTGGCTTGTTCTGCCGCAGTCCCTGAGTAAATCACGCGCGTAGCATCGGTCGTACTCGCTTTGAACTGAGCCACGTGCTTTGCAAATTCCGCCATTGTCGTGCTGTCCATCGCGGGTTGCAATGCGCCTTTCATGCCTTGCATGGATTGTTTAATGGTCGGAACGGGAGCCGTTGCATTGGGTACGTTGGCGCAACCTGACAAACCGAGCAGTACCGCCATCAAACCCACAGAACCTAATTTTTTCAACCCCGTTACTTGATTCATTTTTAATCTCCTAAAAAAACACAACGCCCAAACACCTGAAAACAGACGAACTACCCTGCAATCGTCATATTCTCAAGCAAAATCGAACCCGTTTGTTTGGTGCCGCGCACAATTTCGTCCGCACCAACCGCAACGATTTGCTGAAACATCTCTTTTAAATTACCTGCAATCGTGATTTCCTGCACAGGATAGGCAATCACGCCGTTTTCGACCCAAAAACCACTCGCGCCGCGCGAGTAGTCGCCCGTGACATAGTTCACGCCTGAGCCGAGCAACTCAGTCACCAGCAATCCTGTGCCGAGTTTTTTCAGCATGGCTGCAAAATCATCGGATTTTTTGGTTTTACCACTGCTCATACGCAAATTGTGCGAGCCACTGGCATTGCCTGTCGGTTGCATTTTGAGTTTGCGTGCGGTGTAGACTGAGAGCAGATAACCTGTCAAAACGCCCGATTGCACCAATTCACGGCGTTGCGCCGCAATGCCTTCATCGTCAAAATAGCCACTGCCCATGCCCTGTGGCACAAAGGGGTCATCAACGATCTGAATGTGTTTGGGGAAAATCCGCGTGTCCAGCGCGTCTAATAAAAACGAAGTCTTTCGGTACAGTGCACCGCCGCTAATCGCTTGGGTAAAGTTGCCAAGCAGACCGCACGCCAAGGGTGCTTCAAACAACACAGGGCACGTGCGTGAGGATATTTTGCGTGCGCCTAAACGCGCCGCCGCGCGGCTGGCGGCATACGCTCCGATTTCGCGAATGTCCGAAAAACCCGTAGCATCGCGTGCCGAGGCGTACCAAACATCGCGTTCCATGTTTTTGCCTTTTTGCGCAATCGGCACCACACTAACCGAGTGGCGCGAATACGCGTAACCATTCATAAAGCCATTGCTCGCAGCGGCAATGAAGTGTCCTTGGTGCGTGGACACACTTGCGCCGTCCGAGTTTTTTATGTATTTGCACGCATCAAATGCCGCCTGCTCACCCGCCAAAGTTACGGCAATCGCATCAGCGGTGCTCAAATCCCACGGGTGAAATAAATCCAAATCAGCGTGTTTGCTACTGGCTTGATACAAATATTTTTTCTCTGCCAAACCCGCACAAGGGTCTGCCGCAGTAAATTTAGCAATGTCATACGCCGCCTGAACCGTGCTGCGCAACGCCGCGTCCGAAAAATCCGAGGTACTGGCAAAGCCACGTTGTTTGCCGACATACACCGAAATCGACAGTGATTTGTCGCGGTTGTGCTCCACCGTTTCGACCGCACCGTTGCGCGAGGTGACCGATAAACCATTGGATTCAGAAACTTCGACTGCGGACGCACTCGCACCGACTTTTTTTGCAATCGACAATGCGTCTTGGGCGATGGTTTCAAACGCGTTGCGTGTATAATCAAACTGAACAGACATATGGGGATGTATCCTTGTAATTTTTATCAAACAATTGGCGCACATGATACCGCTTTTGCGTGTTCATTGCACACAGAAACACAGAGAGCAACATGGCTGAAACCATCTACAAAATCGACGGCTCGCGCGAAACAGACGGCGTCGATAAAATCAGTAAAACCAAACGCAAACAACAAATGCTCGAATTACAAGACTTGGGCGAAGAACTGGTGGCACTGTCCAAAGACGCGCTGAAAAAAACCCCGATGTCGGACGAATTGCGTGAAGCGATTAAAGAATACCAACGCATCCCCACGCACGGCGCGCACCGCCGCCAAATGCAATACATCGGCAAAATCATGCGCAACGAGGACACCGCACCCATCATCGAGAAACTCAAGCAACTCAAAGGCTCATCGACCGCCGCGACGGCGTTGCTCCATCGCATCGAGCGTTACCGCACCGAAATGATTGCCAACGATGCTGCGATTACCCAGTTTTTGGCTGATTTTCCAGCGGTGGATGCGCAACCTTTGCGTGCCTTGGTGCGCAACGCGCGCAAGGAAGCCGAGCAAGTCAAACCACCGAAAGCCTATCGTGAATTGTTTCAATTGATTAAAACCGCTTTAGAAACACCTGTTGATGATGACGATGGTGTTGGCATCACGGACAATTCCATCGAAGAATAAGTGAAACATCGCCATGAGCAATGCGCCCAATCCATCGCCACAGCCATCGGTTCAAACTGAAATCGAGCGACTGCACGCGCAGTGCATCAGTGCGATTTTAGCGACCACCGATGCCGGTGGAGACGCACAAGCAAGTTACGCACCGTATGCGTTTTTGCATGGTTGTTACTACATACTCATCTCCGCTTTGGCGGCACACACCCAACATATTCTAAACAATCCAAACGTCGGTCTGCTCATCATTGAGGATGAATCCTCCGCCCGCAATGTCTATACACGCGCGCGGTTGAGTTATGAGACCCA
>JAGNWC010000042.1 GCA_017986195.1 Hydromonas sp. | reverse complement strand
CTTAAGGCTTGCTTTTTTATTTTTAGTACACGAAATGGTCAGTCTATTATTTTTACACCTGTTCAATCAACTGAACCAATTTTTGTGTGTCCGCACAAAACAGGCGAATGCCTTCGGCCAATTTTTCATTCGCCATTGCATCGTTGTTTAACGATAAGCGGAATGTCGATTCGTTCAATCTAATTTGACTGATGTCTTGAGATTGTGCGTCTGCCGCGCTCAGCGCGGGTTTGAGTGGTTGGTTCAAACTCTGTAATTGTTTGAGTAGGTCAGGTGAAATGGTCAATAAATCACAGCCCGTCAAGCCCAAAATCTGCCCAATGTTGCGAAAACTCGCACCCATCACTTGGGTCGGGATGTTGAATTTTTTGTAGTAGTTAAAGATGGTGCGCACCGATGCAATGCCAGGGTCATTGGTTTGGTCGTACTCAATGCCCGTTTGTTTTTTGAACCAATCATAAATCCTCCCGACGAACGGCGAAATCAGTGTGACTTTGGCATCGGCGCAAGCGACGGCTTGGGTGAGTGAAAACATCAAAGTCAAATTGGTATGAATGCCTTGCGCCTCTAAAATCTTGGCGGCTTGTATGCCCTCCCAAGTCGCAGCGATTTTAATCAAAATGCGTTCGCGTGAAATTCCTTGCGCTTCAAACAGTGCAATGACTTTTTGGGCTTTTTCAACCGTGGCATCGGTGTCAAACGACAAACGCGCATCGACTTCAGTCGAGACCCGCCCTGGAATCAGTTTCAGAATCTCGATGCCAAACGCCACCAACACATGGTTCATCATCTCGCCAACCGACTCGCCCCGATGTGCTTGGACAGTGGATTCAAACAAAGGTTGATACTCAGGTTTTTGCACTGCTTTGAGAATCAACGATGGATTGGTGGTGGCGTCTTGTGGCAAAAATTGTGCGATGGACTGAAAATCGCCTGTGTCGGCAACCACGGTGGTGTGTTGTTTGAGTTGGTCTAAAGTGTTCATAGTCAGTTTTTTAAAATTGAAATCATCATTTGGAGGTGTGTGATTTTACACGACTTGCGCTCAGTCTTTCCATTTGATATTACAACCGAGCGATGGTTTTTGAATCTCTGGCGCGGGCAGGTTGGCGAGCAAATTGTCCAAAGCACGGCGCAAATCTACCCCTGTCACGGGCACATCATTGGCGGGACGCGCATCGTCAAACTGCCCACGGTAGTACAGGTGGTGATTGGCATCGAACACATATAAATCAGGCGTGCAGGCGGCTTGGTAGGCGTGGGCGACGGTTTGTGTTTCGTCAAATAAATAGGGAAAGGTGTAGCCCAATTCTTTAACCGCACGCACCATATTTTCGGGGCTGTCATCGGGGTAATTGACCACATCGTTTGAATTAATTGCCACCACGGCAACGCCACGTTTTTGATATTCTGTCGCCATCTGCGCAAACACCTCGCGGATTTGAATGACGTAAGGGCAGTGGTTGCAGATAAATGCGACCATAAGCGGCTTGCCAATGAAATCCGACAGACGCACAGTTTTTCCTGTCACTGGTTCAAGCAGAGCGAAGTTAGGCGCGGGTGTGGAGAGCGCGAGCATATTCGAGGGTGTGCGTGCCATGTGTGTCCTTATTTAGTGTGTTTAAGTATTTGCGGTGCGAATCATTGCTTGCCAGTTTTGTAGAACAGGCGTGATGGTGCGCAGTTGCGCTTCTAAAATCGCATTGGGAATATTGCTTGGGTCGTTTTCATGCGCCAACGCGATTGCACCATTGTCCAATCTCAATAAATTATCGAGCAACATCAACCATGCATCGTACCAAGGGGTTTCACGGTTCGAGAAGTCGCCACCACGTCCACGCGAGTCCGCCAGTGAGGCGTTGAGTAAATCGCGGAATCGCTCGGGACGGCGCAATCCATCGCAACGCTTGATGATGTTGAGCACAGTCGATGGTCGCAATTCGGGCAGCATATAAAAATTCGTGTGTTCGTGTGTGAGCAGACGCGCATAGTCCGCGCAGGCGCGTGGCACTTTGAGCCGCTCCGACAATGCTTTTGCCAGTGGCACGCCGCGCGATTCGTGCCCGACATGGCGTGGCAAAATCTCTGCGGGCGTGTTGCCTTTGCCAAGGTCGTGGCACAGCGCGGCGTAGCGCGATTCTAAGTTTAAATTCAGTTTGGCGGCATAGTCAATGACCATCATCACGTGGATGCCCGTGTCGATTTCTGGGTGGTAATCGGCGCGTTGCGGTACGCCAAATAGGGCATTGACTTCAGGCAGCCATTGCGCGAGCAGACCGCATTCGCGCAGGATGACAAACATCCGCGAGGGCGTGACCTCCATCAAGCCACGAGCGATTTCTGTCCAAACGCGCTCAGGTACAAGGGCGCGGGTCTCGCCGTTGTCCACCATTGCGCGCATCAAATTCATGGTTTCGGGGGCAACGCTGAAATCCGCCCAGCGTGCGGCAAAGCGTGCCAAGCGCAAAATCCGCACGGGATCTTCGGCAAATGCGGGTGAGACGTGGCGCAGGATTTTATTTTGAATGTCTGCTTGTCCGTGGTAGGGGTCTATGAGTTCAGCCAATGTGCCGTTGGGCAATACTTCACGCGCCATTGCATTGATGGTCAAATCGCGTCGCGCCAAATCTTCTTCCAGGGTTACATCGGGCGCGAAATGCACCGCGAACCCTGCGTAGCCCTGCGCGGTTTTGCGTTCGGTACGCGCCAGTGCGTATTCGTCATGGGTGATGGGATGGAGGAACACGGGGAAGTCTTTACCAACAGGTGTGTAGCCTTGCGCGAGCATGGCTTCAGGCGTGCTACCAACCACCACATAATCGGCATCGTTGGCAGGCAAACCCATCAGCGCATCGCGCACCGCGCCGCCGACGCAATAGGTGCGCGGGGTTGGTGGTGGAGTGGTTTGCGTGTGTGACATGCGTTGATTATATCGATTTTTTGGATGTGCGTTGTGCGCATGAATGGCTTCTTGCCTTGCTATGACGGCGTTGGTTTTGTCCATTGCAGGTCATTGCGAGCGATTTTTGCGTGGCAATCCATTTGTGAAAACTATGGATGTATCAGTGCACCACTTGATTTTTAGGCTCTTGCACCAGAATGTAGGGTTTGACCACCACGGTCCACAATTCGGTGTTATGCTCAAACCAACGGTTCGCCAATGCGTCGGTGACGTGCGCCAATTCACCTGCCTTGAACCATGCACGCACGGCGGTCACATCATCCACACTCATTTTGCTCGCCACTTCGAGCAGGTCTAAATGCGGCGCAATGTGCATCACCACACCCTGCGCGAAAAATCGTTGCAATTCATGCCACGGCATCAGGGCGGTTTCGGTGTTGAGTTTGGCTTGCTCGATAGCTTCAAAGTCTGAAAGGGGTGTGTTCTGAGTCATGATGGTAAAAATAAAGGTGTTAATGTTCAGAGTTATTTTAGTAATGAACGTGGTTTTTTAGGCAGTTGGTTTTTCTTTACGCGCGCTGCCTTCAACCATTTTAAATTCAAACAAACGACAATCCAACGCGCCGTTGAACAGCGGGGTTTTTTTACTCGCGGACAGACGCATGTATTTCGGCGTATCTCGGTCGCTGGTGAGGATGTAGGCGTTCCAGCCCGCGTAGTGTTGCTTCAAATGATCCGCCCATTGTTTGAAAAACACCGAGGTCTCGCTCGAGGTGGTCACGTCAATCCGCTCGCCATACGGCGGGTTGCAAATCATCACGCCAGATTTGGCGGGCGGCATCACGTCCAAAGCATTGTTTTGCTCGAACGCCACGGCGAACGGTAAACCTGCACGTTGTAAATTTCGCTCAATGTCTTCGACCGCATACGCGCTGATGTCTGAGGCATACAGTGCGCGCTGGGTTTTATCAATTTTCACATCGTTTTTGACTTTTTGCCACAGGGGTTTGTCCAAACCACGGTAGTGCTCAAACGCAAAGCCACGGTTCATGCCGGGTGGAATGTTTGCGGCAATCAAGCCCGCTTCAATAATAATCGTACCACTGCCACACATCGGGTCAAGCAGGGCTTGGTTGGGTTTCCAGCCAGAGAGCATGACCAAACCCGCAGCGAGATTTTCGCGCAGTGGTGCGCGACCTTTGTCCATGCGCCAGCCACGTTTGAATAAAGCCTCACCAGAGGTGTCAATGTATATGGTGGCATCGAATTCGGTTAAAAACGCATAGATGCGCACATCGGGCGTGGCGGTATCCACACTGGGACGTTTGTCCATCAAGTCGCGGAAATAGTCGCACACCGCGTCTTTGACGCGCAGGGTGATGAATTCCAAACTTTTGAGTGGACATTTAATTGCGGTCACTTCAACCTTGATGGTTTGCTCAGGCGTAAAGTAACTGCTCCACGGCATACGCGCGGCGAGGTTATAAATATCATCTTCGGTGCGGTAACCCGCGTTGCCCAAACGTAATAAAATCCGTGAGGCAATTCGTGAATGTAAATTGGCGCGGTACAGCACCGCCAAGTCGCCCGCGAAGGCAACGCCGCCGTGGGTTGGTTTGATGTGGGTGGCGTTGATGGCTTTGAGCTCGTCAGCGAGCAGGGCTTCCAAGCCGCGTGGGCAGGGCGCGAAAAAAGAGAGTGTGGACATGGTGCTTTTCTTAGGTGGTTGGGTGGGGACAAGCATTGCCCCCGCAGTTTTTGTTAAATGATTATTTTAAAATGGTTTGATGACCACCAAAGCGACAATCGCCAACATCAGCAGTACAGGGGCTTCATTGAACCAGCGATACCAGACGTGGGATTTGGTGTTTTTGCCCGCTGCAAATTGTTTAATCAACACTTGGCAATACCAGTGGTACACGCAGACCACCGCGACCAAAGTTAACTTGGCATGAACCCACGCGCCTGAACCCCAAAAATACTGAATCCACAACCAAAATCCCAAAACCAAAGCAGGGATTGCAATGATGGTCATAAAACGGTACAAACGCTGCGCCATGCCAAGCAAACGTGCGTGGACATTGGCATCGGTCTCTGCGGCGAGGTTAACGAAAATGCGTGGTAAGTAAAATAAACCTGCGAACCAAGAAGCGATAAAGACAATGTGCAGGGTTTTGAGCCAAAGATAAAGCATGGTGTTTTCATCCGAAATAATTTAAAACATCATTGTACGGTAGTTTGGATGTGGTGTGCGAATCGATACGAAAAACCCCACCGGTATATTCAGTGGGGTTTTAGTAATGCAAACAACAAAGATGGGCTCGCCTGCATTTTGGTTTCGACTAACGCGCAAAAAACGTGCGTTAGTCTTCACCGAAAGGCTGTTGCTGATGATGCTTGCGCATCGTCAGGTTTGGCGCATCGCGCCAAACTTAGCCCAATAAATGGGCTACACCAGCCTTTTCATCTTCCAATTCTTTCAATGTCGCATCCATTTTGCCGCGTGAGAATTCGTCGATTTCCAAACCTTGAACGATGGTGTATTTACCATTCTCGCAAGTCACAGGGAAACCATACATGGTGTCTTTTGGAATGCCATAGTCGCCGTTTGATGGAACGCCCATGGTGACCCATTTGCCATTCGTGCCCAAGACCCAATCACGGATGTGGTCAATCGCCGCATTCGCAGCAGAAGCCGCTGAAGACAAGCCACGCGCTTCGATAATCGCCGCGCCACGTTTGCCCACGGTTGGGATGAATGTGTCGCGTGTCCATGCTTGATCGTTAATCAAACCATCCACAGATTCGCCGCCGATGGTGGCAAAGCGCGTGTCAGGGTACATGGTTGGGCTGTGGTTGCCCCAAACTGCCAATTTTTCAATCGAGTCAATTGATTTGCCCGTTTTCGCAGCGATTTGGCTGGCAGCGCGGTTGTGATCCAAGCGCAACATGGCTGTGAAGTTTTCGCGTGGCAAATCTGGAGCCGATTTCATCGCGATGTAGGCGTTGGTATTCGCTGGATTGCCCACCACCAATACTTTAACATCACGTTTGGCATGGTCGTTCAATGCTTTGCCTTGAACGGTGAAAATCGCGCCGTTGGCTGCGAGCAAGTCCGCACGTTCCATACCTGGGCCACGTGGACGCGCGCCAACCAAAATCGCCACGTCTGCATCTTTGAATGCGACATTTGGATCATCAGAAATCGTTACGCCAGCCAATAATGGAAATGCGCAATCGTCCAATTCCATCACAACACCTTTAACAGCAGGGATAGAAGGCGTGATGTCCAATAATTGTAAAATCACGGGTTGGTCTTTACCCAGCATGTCGCCGTTGGCGATGCGGAACAAGATTGAATAACAGATTTGACCAGCTGCGCCAGTCACGGCAACACGCATAGGGGCTTTTGACATAATGAATCCTTAGTTTGGGTTGAAAAAAGAAAAATCTCTAACACACATGAGTTTAAAGTAGGATTGCCTTTGCGTCAAGAGGTCTTATCTCTTATATAAGATAACAAACCCATAGACATTGGCAAGGCTTTGGGGCATAATTGAGGTCAAAATATGAAGTTCACCAGTTTCATTCATGATTGAAAACTGCGTAACTCGTTGAAATGTATGGGTTTGTTCACGCAAAACAGAATATTTAGGAAACCACTATGGCAAATGTTGATGAGGCTACAATGGACGTATCGCCCGTTTTCAGCCCACTGTATCAGCAGATTAAAGCATTGCTTTTGCAAAGTTTGGAGCAGGGTGAGTGGAATGCGGGCGAAATGATTCCGTCTGAAGTTGATTTGGCGGTGCGTTATAAGGTCAGTCAGGGCACAGTGCGTAAGGCGATTGACGAGCTGACTTCTGAAAAACTGCTCGTGCGTCGTCAAGGTCGCGGTACGTTTGTGGCAACGCATCAAGAGCCTGTGAACCGTTTTCGTTTTTTGCGTATGCAGCACAATGATGACGCGGAGTTCAAAACCTACTCCAATGTGTTGGATGTGGTTGAAGCAGTTCCGCCTGCGTTGGTGCGTGAGCGTTTGCAACTCAAGGCGAATGAACCCGCGGTGGTGATTAGCCGCTTGTTATCGTTTGAGGACGAGCCTGCGGTTTTTGAGTATATTTGGTTGCCCAAATTGATATTCACTGATGTGACGCTGGAAAAGTTGGTCAATTACAAAGGCGGCTTGTACGGCTGGTTTGAAGCAGAATATAATGTGCGCATGATACGCGC
This sequence comes from Hydromonas sp., assembly GCA_017986195.1. Classification (GTDB taxonomy): domain Bacteria; phylum Pseudomonadota; class Gammaproteobacteria; order Burkholderiales; family Burkholderiaceae; genus CTSOIL-112. The sequence continues at coordinate 1,562 of JAGNWC010000042.1, read as the reverse complement.
GGTTGAGCATTTGTCGGCGCAGTTGGCGAATAGTGAAGTGGCACAAAAGTTGGAGATTGCACCCAATTCGGCGGTTTTGTATATTGAACGCGTGTCTTATACCTATGCGGATCAGCCTGTTGAGGTGCGTTTGGGTTGGTACAGTACCCAGCATTATCATTATCGCAATGAATTGATTTAGTGGTTTTGAGTACGAGCATTTGGTATTTTGAGCAGGGTTGGTTTTTCAATCGAGTTTTTTTATTTTAACTTAGCGAGGTCTTATATGGGTCAATCACCACAAAAAGCCCAACGTGCGGAGTTTCGCAATATCGGGATTTCCGATTTGCGCAACTACCGTTTGCCATTGGCTGGCAAGGTTTCGATTTTGCATCGAATCAGCGGTTTGGGTTTGTTTTTATTCTTGCCTTTGATTATGGCACTCATCGTGGCGGTGTTCACGTCTGAGCAAAAATTTGCCGTGGCGCACAATATTTTGACCAACCCCTTGGTGAAAATTATCCTTTTGGGTTTGATTTGGGCGATTATGCATCATGCGGTTGCGGGTATTCGTTATATTTTGATGGACATGCACTATAAAGTATCCAAAGAAGGTGGTCGTCAAACCGCTGTGGTGACTTTTGTGGTGAGTCTGCTTTTGACTGCGATTTTCGCGGTTAAGCTGTTTGCGTAAGCCGAGGTGAATGATGAATAATATTAAAGCAGGTGTTGAACGTGTGACCACGGGCGCGCATTACGGTTGGAAAGATTGGTTGGCTCAACGCGTGACGGGCGTGATTATTTTTATTTGGGTGGCGGTCATGGCATTGCGTTGGCTGTTTGCATCAGATTTGTCGTTTGCTGGTTGGAATGCATTTATGGGTTGCGGACCAGTGAAAACCCTAACTTTGTTGACCATTGTGGCAACAACTTATCATGCGTGGATTGGTGTGCGTGATATTTGGATGGATTATGTGAAAAGCGCGCGTGTGCGTATGTTTTTGCACGTGTTTACAATTTTATGGTTGCTCTGCTGTGCGTTGTACGGCATTGGCGCGGTATTGGCGATTTAAGGAATAACAATGGCACTTTTAACTAAAAAATACGATGTCGTGGTGGTGGGTGCGGGCGGTTCGGGTCTGCGCGCCGCATTGCAATTGTCTGAAGCGGGTTTGTCAGTCGCAGTTTTATCCAAAGTATTCCCAACGCGTTCACACACCGTGGCGGCGCAGGGTGGTATTGGCGCGTCTTTGGGCAATATGGCTGAAGACAACTGGCACTATCATTTTTATGACACGGTCAAAGGTTCTGACTGGTTGGGCGACCAAGACGCGATTGAATTTATGTGTCGTCAAGCGGCACAAAACGTGTATGAATTAGAACATTTCGGTATGCCGTTTGACCGCAACGCCGATGGCACGATTTATCAGCGTCCGTTTGGTGGTCACTCTGCCAATTATGGCGAAAAACCCGTACCACGTGCGTGTGCGGCAGCCGATCGTACAGGTCACGCTTTATTACACACTTTGTATCAACGCAATGTGCGTGCGAACACCCAGTTTTTCGTTGAGTGGATGGCTTTG
>JAGNWC010000156.1 GCA_017986195.1 Hydromonas sp. | reverse complement strand
AATATGGGCTTTGGCTTTATCGAAATCGGCACAGTCACCCCACGCCCACAAGACGGCAACCCAAAACCACGGATGTTCCGCATTCCCGAAAAACAAGCCATCATCAACCGCATGGGGTTTAACAACCTCGGCGTGGCGACCCTGCTCAAAAACGTTGCCCGCAGTCAGTTCGTACAAAACGGCGGCATCCTCGGCATCAACATCGGCAAAAACGCCACCACGCCGATTGAACGTGCCACTGAGGACTACCTATCCGCACTGAGTGATGTTTATGCGCACGCCTCCTACATCACGGTCAATATCTCTTCGCCCAACACCAAAAATCTGCGTGATTTGCAAGCACAAGACGCATTGGACGAACTTCTGTCCGCCCTCAAAACCCGCCAATCTGAATTGGCCAACACCCATGGTCGCTATGTGCCAATGACCCTGAAAATCGCGCCCGATTTGGATGAATCACAAATCCAATCCATCGCTGATTTACTCAAACTGCATCAATTTGACGCGGTGATTGCCACCAACACCACATTGGATAAAACCGTGACTCAAGCGTACAAACACGGCAACGAAGCAGGCGGACTTTCAGGCGCGCCTGTGCGCGAGAAGTCCACCCAAGTATTGCACGCATTGAGCAAACTACTCAACGGCGAAGTACCTATCATTGGCGTGGGCGGAATTATGTCAGGCAAAGACGCACAAGCGAAAATTGACGCGGGCGCGTCATTGGTTCAAGTGTACACAGGACTGATTTACCAAGGGCCTGATTTGGTTAAGGACTGCGCGCAGGCACTGGCACGCAGCCGATAAAACCGATGAGCAAGCGATGTGATTGAAATGACTGTACTAAAATAGCATTGAATTCAATTATTAAACCCAATCATTGATAATCGTTGATGAATTATTGATTAACCACTGACTGATTAAAGGAAAACACACATGGACATCACCACCACACACAGCATTGAAGGCAAAACCATCACTCGTTACTGCGGTGTCGTTGCGGGCGAGGCAATTCTGGGCGCAAATCTATTCAAAGACCTATTTGCGGGCATCCGCGATTTGGTCGGTGGTCGCTCAGGCACCTACGAGCGTGAATTACAAAAAGCCCGTGACATTGCACTCAAAGAATTGGAAGAACGCGCACGCGACTTGGGCGCGAATGCCATTGTTGGTGTGGATTTAGACTATGAAGTCCTCGGACAAGGCAATGGCATGTTGATGGTTTCAGCCAGCGGCACTGCGGTGATTGTGCAATAAACCCAAGGTTGCCTGAACGTTAAATCACGTTGTTGTATATGGATGGTGTGGCTTGAGAATACCAATTAAGATTCGCGAACAAAATTCAAAGCCGCACCATTGATGCAATAGCGCAAGCCCGTGGTCGGTGGTCCATCGGGAAACACATGCCCCAAATGCGCGCCGCAGCCATAGCACACCACCTCGGTGCGTATCATGCCGTGCGCGGTGTCACGCTGCTCGGCAACCGCCTCCTGCGCAACAGGCGCATCAAAACTCGGCCAGCCGCAACCTGCGTTGAATTGATTTTGCGACGCAAACAACACCGCATCACACACCACGCAATGATACGCGCCATCGTGCCAAGTCTCAGCGAACTCACTGGTGAACGGTCGCTCGGTGCTTTTTTCTTGGGTAACGGTGTAAGCAAGTGGCGAGAGTTTTTGGCGCAAGTCGTTGGGGTTCATGGTTGTCTCACATTATCAATTGTAGGGCGCAATAAGCGGGGTTTGCGCATTGCGCCGTATGTACCAAAAAGCAAGATGGAGGGAAATTTACCACATGCGGTGCAATGGGTAAAAAACACTTATTGCACCCTACGGGTTTCCGACTTACGGGTTGGCTTACCCCGCTATTCGCAAAAATTACTCATCAGAAGTTACGAATTAAGATTTTGCGTTTGAAACTCTGGCTCCAATGCAACGATTAGAGCTGATTCAAATAAGGGTACGATTTCAGTTGACCAAGATTCCTCAATTTTCTCTGTAAAACTTACGAACTCCTCCTTAATTTCACTCAAACAGAAGAGCGACACCTGAATGGCATTTTGAGAAGTGTTGATTTCAGCAAACTTTGGGTATGTGTGTTTTCCTGCGGCACTTTCCTGAAAATGTCGCCTCAAACGGATACCAAACGACATTTTTGTTCCATTGGTTTTGCCAACATATTTTATTTTGCTCTGGTGATGAATAACATATACTCCTACTTCATGCCTTTTCTCACCCAAACAACATTCACTCCATGAATTCCCTCGTGATGCCAAATTAATTGAAATTCCTTTTTCGAGGATGGTTGTTATCGTTGGTATCTTTATGTTAAATTCCATACATTCTTTCACATTCGTAGAATTGTAGGGGTGATTAGCATCGCGTAATCGCCCGATTGTAAATTCACACGAATAAAAATGCGCAATGACGCATCAAACGTGTGCCCTACTTGCTGCATTATCTCTAGTAGCGACAGAGTAGTATTTTTCAATTAAATAATCCTCGGTAGATTTTACAAGGTCTGTGGTAACTTTACAGGACGGAATATTAGTTTCAGATGAGAATCGAGTCATAATAAATCATTCATTTAAGATTATATCTATTCACAAAAGTGCTAATCAGTTTTTACATTCTGCAAAAACGATACCAAAATCACCCCCCAAACACCTCACCCAACACTTTCACACCCTCGCGGATTTTGTCTTCGGGCACAGTCACAAATGCCAGTCGCATGGTGTTGCGCGCGGGTTCATTGGCATAGAACGGCACACCAGGGACATACGCGACATTGCGCGCCAAGGCTTTTTCTAATATTTCCTCAGAATCCACCCCTGCTGGTAGTTGCAACCACAAGAACATCCCACCCGCAGGCTGATTCCATGTCACGCTTTTCGGCATGTATTGCGTCA
>JAGNWC010000155.1 GCA_017986195.1 Hydromonas sp. | reverse complement strand
GCCATCTCTGTGCGCGACACCTTGGTTGCTTTGGGTGTGCCTGCCGATAGCATCGAATTGAAAAAACCAGAGAATGCAGAAGGCACTGGCGATAATGCGCAAGCGCGTCGCGTAGAAGTGGTTTTGGCTAAATAAAGTAAGCCCACAGCAGACTGTGGTTCTGCACGTTTATTAAAAAACCCCTCGGACTGAGGGGTTTTTTATTGGGGTTGTGCTTGGGTTGTTCGCATTTAGGCTTTTTTGACAAATTGAGATTTCAAGCCCATTTGTCCGATGCCATCGATTTTGCAGTCAATATCATGATCTCCATCAACCAAGCGGATGTTTTTGACTTTGGTGCCGACCTTCACCACAGACGATGATCCCTTGACTTTTAAATCTTTAATCACAGTGACGGTGTCGCCGTCCCGCAAAACCTGTCCGTTGGCATCTTTGATGACGCGTTCTGATTCAGTCGATTCGGTGTCATCAGTGAGTGACCACTCATGCGTGCAATCAGGGCAGACATATTGTTCGCCGTCAAAATAAGTGTTTTCCAGACCGCAAACGGGACATGCTGGAGGTGTTGACATGGTGTTTTCCTTTATTAAATATAGTAAAAAGTTTAAAAATCTATTGCGCCAGTGGATTGGGGGTGGGCTCGGCGATTTTGTGCAAAATGTTGCGGTCGGTGTGGTGAAATGGCTCATCCATCCCTGGAATCAACATCACCGTGTCTTCGTCATAAGCCCATGTACCATCGGCGTTGATGGTCACTTTGATGCGAAATTCCACCGTTTTGAAGGCGTGTTCCAAAAATGGTGCGGAACGAATACCAAAACTCACATCGGTGTTGGTTGCCACCAATTCAAACTCAGTGGCATCGGCAGTCGCCTGTCCGACGGCCATCGCAATTTGTCCACGTGGAATAGTCAGGGTGTGTATGATGGTGTTGGTTGCGGGTTCCCACAACCAGTAGCCGACTTGATCGTGGTAGGTTTTAACTTGATCGGGTTTGGTCACATGAACGTGGTAGCGCAAGCCGTATAACAATTGCGGCCCATTGGTTTGTGGGTCTATCGGCTGCAACTCAATGCGTTCAACATAGGCTTGCTTTTTCGCGCCTTCGGCTTTGGGTTTGACATCCAAACCACGCGTGCCTTGCCAAATCCCCGCCATGGGTGTCAGCGGTCCTAAATTATTCAAAGTATTGACATCGATGTTTTGAGGTTCGGTGTAAATATCTTTCGGAAAATCGCTCATCTTTCGCTCCGTGTGATTAAATGGTGTGCATTTTCTCATGAAAGCAGGGTATTTGGCACAAAATCTGGTTGAGAATCGACAAATCTACCCTTGCAATGTACAGATTTGCCCCCACCATTAGGCTATCATGCTGTCTGCAAAAAACTGCGGACAAAAATCAACCAACAACGAGTTAACCAACAGCAAGAGTTATTAAAAAATGGCAAAACGAGATTATTACGAAATATTAGATGTGGCGCGCAATGCGTCGGATGATGAGATTAAAAAAGCCTATCGCAAATTGGCGATGAAATATCATCCTGACCGCAACCAAGACAACCCAAGTGCCGAAGAGAAGTTTAAAGAGGTCAAAGAAGCCTACGAAATGCTTTCTGACTCGCAAAAACGCGCCGCTTATGACCAGTATGGTCACGCGGGTGTTGACCCGAATATGGGTGGCGGTGGTTTTGGTGGCGGTCAGCCTTTCGGTGATGCCTTTGGTGATATATTTGGCGATATATTTGGCAATATGGGTGGTCGTCAGCAGCGTGGTGGCCCGCAGGTTTATCGCGGCTCGGATTTGCGCTACACCATGGAAATCGATTTAGAAGATGCCGCCAAAGGCAAAGTCACGCAAATTCGCGTGCCCAACTGGGACGAGTGTGATGCGTGTCACGGTTCGGGTGCAGAAACGGGTACGAAAGCTGAAACCTGCCCAACTTGTCAAGGTCAAGGTCAAGTACGCATGTCGCAAGGCTTTTTCTCAGTGCAACAGACCTGTCCAAAATGTCATGGCACGGGCAAACACATCCCCAATCCATGCAAAAAATGTCATGGGCAAGGCAAAGTCAAAACGCAAAAAACCCTTGAGGTCAATATTCCAGCAGGGATAGAAGACGGTATGCGCATTCGCAATTCGGGCAAAGGCGAGCCAGGTATCAATGGCGGTCCTGCGGGTGATTTGTATGTCGAGATTCATATCAAACGCCATAACGTGTTTGAGCGCGATGGCACCGATTTGCATTGCACCATTCCGCTGTCATTTACCAAGGCGGCACTGGGTGGCGAGATTGAAGTACCCACCTTGAATGGTAAAGCAACCATGAATATTCCTGAAGGAACGCAGACAGGACAACGCTTCCGCCTGCGCGGCAAAGGCATGCCGCATGTGCGTTCGGCTTCAACGGTGGGCGATTTGTATGTGCACGTTGAAATTGAAGTACCCGTCAAGTTAAATGCAGAGCAAAAACAACTCATTGAACAGTTAGAAGTGAGCCTAAACAGCAATCGAGACAAACACAATCCCAAAGCGCAGGGATGGTTTGATAAGGTCAAAGGATTTTTTAACTAAAAACAATCTTATGCTGGTCAATAAGTCCATCTAATCGTTCCTACTATTAGATGGGCTTTTGTTTTATCACTTCAACTAAATAAATAAAAGAATATTAATCAGGTTGTGTGACATTGTTCTGATAAAAGTATAAATACCCTATTCGACTTATATTTCTTTTTGGTACTGCGTGCTTTAATTTGTGTGATGTAATACAATTTGCCGTATCTAACACGGTGGCTTCTAATTACACCATAATTTACTCAACTGGTTTTTTATTTTGAAATACAAAAAATGACAAATTCAGCAAACAATCCAATTCGAATTATTGCACCATCCATTTTAACCGACATCGCATGGAATGAAGCTGAGGTTTTGGGTG